>SKHU01000032.1 GCA_007116755.1 Alphaproteobacteria bacterium | reverse complement strand
TTGCCCGTGCGCTCTAACAAAATATTTGCAGGAATAGCTGTTAATACAACGACTAAAATATATGGTAAATAATAGCCAATACCTGAGACTGATTCTTCCATTTCAATATCCAATAAAACTTAAAAATCTAGTCAACAAATTAAACAGCCCTATTTCAATGGCGCGCCCGGAAGGATTCGAACCTCCGACCTCATGGTTCGTAGCCATGCGCTCTATCCAACTGAGCTACGGGCGCGCAACAGAGTCGAAAAATACCGAAACTTTCCGGAAACTGCAAGTATTTTTTATGTTTTTCAGGATTTCGCCGCGCCGCTTTCCCCGCGCAGACGCTGCTTGCGGATTTCTGTTGCCGAAAGCGGATGCAGCGGAATATGCAGCACCGTCCAGCAGGGCGGCTTCATCCCTGCAAGATCGGCGGCATTCTGTTCGGGGATACGTCCATCCGTAAAAGCTTCCGCAGCCGGACACGGCCGGTCGGACTGTCCGGCCGGCGGACGGTCAAGCACCGCAACCGGCATGGTATGAAAAATGCTTTGCCAGTTTTCCCATTGATGAATCTGCAGCAGATTATCCGCCCCCATCAGCCAGACAAAGCGCGTCTTGGGCATTGCTTCACACAAAATTTTCAGCGTTTCGGAGGTGTAGCGACTGCCGATTTCCTTTTCGATCGTCACAGGAAGAATATTGGGGAAATCCTGCGTCATCTCCTCCGCCGATTGCAGCCGTTCTTCAAAGGGTGCCATGCCTTCAACGGGTTTCAGCGGGTTTTGCGGGCTGACCATCCACCAGACCGCATCAAGACCGAGCCGCTCCAGCGCCTCGCGGCTGATATGCAGATGCCCGTCATGCGCGGGATTGAACGAGCCGCCGAGCAGCCCGACCGACTTCCCCTTCCAGCGCACGGCATAATCTTTCAGAGCTGCTGCCATGGCTTTCCCTATTCCTCATCGCCTTCCGACAGCGAGACCAGCGTTGCATTGCCGCCTGACGCCGTGGTGTCCACCGTCAGTGTTTTTTCCGTCAGATAGCGCAGCAGATAATGCGGCCCGCCCGCCTTCGGTCCGGTGCCCGAAAGCCCCTGTCCGCCGAAAGGCTGTACGCCGACAACAGCGCCGATCATCGAACGGTTGACGTAGCAATTTCCGGCATTCACCCGCGCCGTCAGCTGGCGCATCGTATGTTCAACACGCGTATGCACACCAAAGGTCAAACCGAAACCCGTTGCATTGATCGCATCGACCACTTTATCGAGGTCACGGCTTTTGTAACGGATGACATGCAGGATCGGGCCGAAATGTTCTTCTTCCAGAACGGAAAGATCCTTGATCTCGAAAGCGCAGGGGGCAAGAAAACTGCCCTGTTTTGCCAGATCGGCCGAAAGCGGCGTGCGGGTCAGCAGTTTTGCGGTTTTTTCCATTTCCTCGATATGCGCCTGCAGCGCATCGCGCGCGGCATCGTCAATCACGGGGCCGATATCTGTAGACAGGCGCGAGGGATCGCCGAGGACAAGCTCCTGCACCGCGCCGTCAAGCATGGTGATAATTTTATCGGCAACCTCCTCCTGCAAAAACAGCACACGCAGGGCGGAACAGCGCTGCCCCGCCGACTGAAACGCGCTGATAATAACATCATCGACCACTTGCTCGGGCAGCGCGCTGGAATCAACGATCATCGCGTTCTGACCGCCCGTTTCGGCAATCAGCGGTACGATCGGCGCTTTACGCGCGGCCAGCGTCCGGTTGATCGTCCATGCCGTCGCCGTCGAGCCTGTTACGGCCACACCGCCGATATCGGGCGAGGCAACCAGCACATCTCCCATCAACCGCCCCGGCCCCGGCACAAAGGCCAGCGCCTGTTTCGGAATACCGGATTCATAGAGAAGCTCTACCGCGCGCGCAGCAATCAGCGTTGTCTGCCCGGCCGGTTTGGCGATCACGCAATTGCCTGCCGCCAGCGCCGCCGTCACCTGTCCGATAAAAATCGCCAGCGGAAAATTCCACGGGCTGATACACAAAAATACGCCCCTCCCCTGCAATTGCAACTGGTTGCGCTCTCCCGTCGGCCCCGGCAGATCAATCGGTGCGCCGCAGCGTTTTTGCGCCTCGACGGCGTAATAGCGGCAGAAATCCACGGCCTCGCGAATTTCGGCGATGCCGTCGGGAATGGTTTTTCCCGCCTCGCGGCAGCACAACATCAAAAGCTCGTCACGGTGGCGCTCCATCAAATCGGCCATACGCATCAGACAGGCGGCGCGTTCTTCCGCCGGCGTGTCGCGCCATGCAGGGAAAAACGTCTTCGTCACCTCCAGCGCGTTCTTCATATCCTCTTCCGTTGCCTCGGTCAGCGTACCGACAACATCGGCACGGTCGGACGGGTTGGTCACGTCGCGGGCACGTTTTTTCTCCTGCCGCACCTCGCCGCCGATTACCGGCGCCGCGATATAGGACATCCCGCCGAACGCCGCCATACCGTCGAGAAGTTTTTGCATTTCAACCGTATCGCTGGTTTCAACACCTTCCGAATTGCGGCGCTCCGCCCCGTAAAGATCGGCGGGAAACGGAATCTTCGGATGCGGCTTGCAATCAACGCTTTTGGTATAATCAACGGGGTCGCGTACGATTTCCGTCACCGGTACGGAATCATCCTGCAAACGGTTGACAAAAGAGCTGTTCGCTCCGTTTTCCAAAAGGCGGCGCACAAGATAAGGCAAAAGATCCTCATGTATGCCGACCGGCGCGTAAATCCGCACGGGATATTTGCCGTTTTCTCCCGCAAGACCGACAATCTGGTGATAAAGCGGCTCGCCCATACCGTGCAGCCTTTGAAACTCGAAACCTGTTTTATCCTCACCTGCCATCTCCAGCACTGTCGCCACCGTATGCGCATTATGCGTGGCGAATTGCGAATAAAACAGATCGCGGTTTTGCAGCAGTTTCTGCGCACAGGCCAGATAGGACACATCCGTTGCATGTTTGCGGGTAAAGACGGGATAGCCGTGCAGCCCCTCCTCCTGCGCGTGTTTGATCTCACTGTCCCAATATGCGCCTTTGACCAGACGCAGCATCAACGGGCGGGTATTGCCAAGAATATTGCGCCCTTCCTTCACCAGCTCCGCCAGCCAGTTGATCACCGCATCGGCGCGTTTCTGATAGGCTTGCACCGCCAGCCCCAGCCCCGTCCATCCGGTCTGCGCGATTTCCTCGTCCAGATAGACACGCGCAAAAATTTCCAGAGAGATTTCCAGACGGTCGGCCTCTTCCGCATCCACCGTCAGGCCGATTTTATACCGCGCTGCCAGCAATGACAGCTCTTTGAGCATTTCCGTCAGTTCCGGCACGCAGATATGGCGTTGCGCATAGGAATAGCGCGGGTGCAGTGCCGAAAGCTTGACAGAAATTCCGGGCGTTGTCACCGGAGAGTTCCCGTCGCGCCCCGCAACGGATTCGCCGATATTCTCGACCGCTTTTTTATACACCTCGAAATAGCGGCGCGCATCTGCACGCGTACGCGCCCCCTCGCCCAGCATATCGTAGGAATAGCGATAACCGAGCGCCTCTTCTTTCTTGGCGCGTTTGATCGCCTCGCCGATCGTGCGCCCCATCACGAATTGCCGCCCCAATATCTTCATCGCATGCAACATCGCCTGCCGCACCACCGGCTCGCCGAGCCGCGACACCATACCGCCGAGAACATCCGCCGCCGTGGTATTTTTCTTATCCCCGTCCTCGGTGAAGTTTCCGATCACCTTTCCGGTCAGCATCAGCGCCCATGTCGAGGCGTTGACAAAAATATCATCCCCCGTACCGACATGTTTGTTCCAGTCGGCGCTGCCCATCTTGTCGCGGATCAGCTTGTCGGCGGTGTTGCTGTCGGGAATGCGCAGCAAGGCTTCGGCCAGACACATCAGGGCAATACCTTCCTGCGTGTTCAGCCCGAATTGCTGCAAAAACGTATCCAGCCCGCCGAAACGCTTGCGGCTGGCACGCACGTTATGCACCAGATCGGCCGCAAAATCGCGAATGCGGCGCTTTGAGGCCTCAGGCAGGGATGCGGCTTCGACCAGTTGCTTCAGCATCTCTGTTTCATCTGCATGATATAAGCCGCGCATCTCCTCCATACCGTCGCCGGTCAGCGGCGCTACAACCGCTTCAAGATTACCTTGCCCTGCTTTACCCTGCCCTGTTTTGCCCTGCCCGGCTTTACGCTGTGTCTGCATCGCCTGTCTCCTGATTTATGTCCTGTTGCCGCTGCCTGAATATATCACCGCCAAGCCGCCGTGACAAAGGAAAACCGGTGTCGCCACCGGTTTGAATTCAGAACAGATTATCAGAAAGAAAATGTACGTTTTTACTTCGGCCCGGTCGAGCCGGTTGTGCCGTTTTTATACTTTTTACGCGGATCAGCCGCCACACCCGCGCCTTTCAGGGAAATATGGTTAAGCGCAAGCGGTTTCATATCTTCGGGATATGTCTGTAAAAACTCCTGTATTTTATCGGCGCGGCCGCCCAGAACAATCACAGGGTCGGCATCCTCTTTTGCCATGACGCGCCATAGCTCTTCCACGACCTCATCTCCCCAGTCATTGAAATCCGTTAAACGGTACGGTTCCTCAATAAACAAGATGCCGCCTTTGACACTATCCAGCTTATCATGCAGTTTCGTAATGGACTGGCCGACATATTCGGAAAGCAGGTCTCTATACCCGACCACCCGCATCTCTTCAGTCGGAATATCCCCTGCCTCATGCAATTGTTTCGCATATTGTTTTGCCGCCCCCGCAACGCGATCACGCAACTCGCCCGTGATGACAAGATGTTTTGTTTCCTGCGCATCCTCGGCCACGCCTTCCTCGACAGCAACTTTTTTTTCAGCCTCTGCGCTGCCGCCGAAATAGGAGCGTAGCTTTCCCCATGCCGATTTTTTTTCTTTAGATGCCATAATCCGGTTTCCGTGCCCTAATGTTTATTGATAACCGATTTTAGTTGACATATTACTTTAACCCGCCCTTCCGGTCAAGACCTAAACGAAAGCAGGAGCGATTTTTATGAGCCCCGCCGTTTTCCAAATCTATCACAGGCAACGCAACCTCTGCCGTAAAGCCGGGGCAGGCTTCCAAAAATTTTTGCATCTTCTCTGCATCTCCACTAAAGATCACGGCGGAATCCAGCGTATGTTTTTCCATGAGCGTCATCAATGCCATCAGAGCTTCATGGCCGCACTGGCAGTTTTCTATCAGCAGATACGGCTCCTCCACCATCAGAACCCCTTTTTGCGCCCTTTGAAAATAATTTTTCATAGATAGCGCTGCATGGCCGGAATACGGCTGCATAAAATGCCCGTAATCGCATGTAAACAGTTTTGATGTCGCTGTTTTGCCGCTTTCATGCAACTCTCTCGCATATTTTTTTCCGGCAGTGATAAAAGCCTCCCGATCTCCGCCAACGAGTATCCTGTGCTGTGACGGCTTGGGCGGCACCGTCGCCTTGAACCGATCCCGTAGCTCTGTGTTTTTTACCTCTGTCATTGCGGAAGTTTTCCGTTTAAAGCCTTTCCCCGATCATTGCGGGTACATACACCAAAAATAATTTTACATAGTATGCCGAGTGACGAAATTTGTCAATATCCCATGGTAAATAAAAAACCGGCTCCGTCATATTGCACGGAGCCGGTTTTCGTTTGTCCTTCTCTCCCCTCAGGATCAAAGGACAGCGCTATCCCGTCTTATCGCGGACCGCCTGCGTTAAAACGCGCACGGTTGGAAATAACGGGAGCGGACGGAGTCTGGGGCTTTTGCACCTTGCCATCCTTATTGTCATTGGTCTCATCTTCCGACACCCAGCCAATCGGGCGCTTGCCTTTCTTGGAGGAAATGCCGGACAGGCTGATCTCTTTGACATCTTCCAGCGTCAACGTTGTCAGCGCCTTTTTCATGTCTTCATTGCTCAGAACACCTTTTTTCAACTGTCCGGCCTGGTCAAGACGGAAGGCCAAATTCTTTTCGGCTTTATCGACCAGATTCCGTACGGTACGTCCGTTACCGAAATGGTCTTTGGCCGAAGACATCTCTTCCTTGATCAGTTGAACGGCATGATTTTTCGCATCCTGTTCCATCGTGTAGCCGCGATCTGCCAGCATGTAATCCATGATGCCCGACAACTCGTTCAGATTGTAATCCTCGAATGTCAGATAGGTCTGGAAACGGGATTTCAAACCTTCGTTGGCATCGATGAATTTCTTCATCGGCTCCGGATAACCGGCAACAATCACAACCAGATCATCACGCATATTTTCCATCGCGGCGACCAGTTCGGCAATCGCCTCCTTGCCGAAATCGTTGCTGGCACTGCTGAGCGTCAGCGCATAGGCCTCATCGACGAACAGAATGCCGCCTTTGGCCTTTTCGATTTGCTCGCGCGTTTTCAGCGCCGTCTGGCCGACATAACCGGCGACAAGATCGGTACGGCTGACTTCGTGCACTTTCGGCTTTTTAATAAAGCCAAGCGAGTGCAGAACCTTCGCATATTCGCGCGCCACCGTGGTTTTCCCCGTTCCGGGGTTTCCGGTAAAGACGAGGTGCAGGGACGGCCCTGTATGTGCGCTGCCCTTGCTGTCCAGTACATCCTGTTTCGCACGGATAAAACGCGCCATGGCGATATTCTGTTTGAGGTCTTTCTTGACGTTTTCAAGACCGACCAGTTCCATAATCGTTGACATCGCTTCCTTCAGCGCCTCTTCGTTTTCCAGATCTTTCTGGACGGCGCTTTTCAGCGTATCCGGCCATGCGGCCAAACCGGCCTTGACGAGATCCGCAGGCAATGATTTGACACCGACATGCGGCAACTGGCCTTCTTCAATTTCCTCTTTGCTGGGGAAAACGATCGTAAAGAGATTTTTATCTTCCGATCCGCCCAGATCAACGGCGTAAACCGTCTTGCCGTAGGGCAGATCATCATCCCCGCCGCCCGGAGCACCACCCGGAGGCGGAAGAGCCGGACCTTTCGGCGGCTTCGGCGGCAATCCGAAAATGGTAGGCAGATCGCGGTCGAAACGCTGCATGCCGTGTACCGATCCGTCTTCTTTCAGGGCGATTCCGTAAACCGCACCCGATTCAATATCCATCACAACATGGCGTTTGACGTCAGTGTTTTTATCTACCATAGCGGATTTTCTCCTTATTTTCGTTTTTATATATCTTTCGTTGCATCGGCCAAGACAGCGTTGCTTCTTATCCGGACATTCCCGGCGGAGCGCAGACACCGAACAGGCCGAATCGCCGGAAGCGGAAAGCTGTCTGTTTGCATAATTATCGCTGCTGACATTACAGGGGGTATTTTAAAACCGATTCGACCCAATGCAAGCTTATAAGAAATAAAAAGTTATTTTTTTGTTAATTTTGAAAGATTGTTACAGAAACGCGGGGGTATTATGTCGAAAATAAGCACATTATGGAAATACCTTGAAAATGGATTATGTTTTCTTTCCGATTCCCGTCTTCGCCCATACACGAAACAAATCCGTAAAAATTTCCATAATA
>SKHU01000177.1 GCA_007116755.1 Alphaproteobacteria bacterium | reverse complement strand
GCGGCTGACGAGTTACGGGGGAAACCGTGTACACCGCTTATATGATAAGTCGCCAGATCGTATTGGGCGGGTGCATACCCCAGATTGGCAAGCTGATTGAGGAGATTCTGCAGCTTTTGTTGTCGCGGAGAAGCCTGCCGTCCAACGCCGGGCTCTATAATATGCAGTCGTGCCAGATTGTACAGCGCATCCAGACTACCGAGATCAGCCGCACTCTGGAGAAGTGTTTCCGCGCGCTGGATATTGCGTGAATAACAGTTGCCGGTGGTATATTCATCGGCCATTTCAATGATGGCTTCGACATCACCTTTTGAAGCATTTGCTTCCAGTGTTGCCAGATAGTCACTGCTTTTTCCGCAGGCCGAGATGACACCTTCGCGGCTGCTTTCCGCGGAGGTTGCGACGGACAGAAAAGCAACCACGGATATAAGGCAAAAGATCGCTATTTTCATTTTAAAAGATTTTAAAGAAAGATATTTGGATAAGCCGTTTTTCATCATTCCTGTCCTGTTTTGTCTGTCCGTTTTAAAAAAACAAAAATATGCTGTTATCTTTCAACAGTTTTGTTGGTGCGTCAAGCAAAGCCGCAAAACCGTAATAATCTCCCCATATATCAGATTACAGCCTTGCCGGTAAAAATACTCTTAAAAACCGCCCTGTTTCAGGCAAATTTCAGACAAAAAACAGCAAAATCGCTGCGCCGAAGCAGAGGCGGTAGAGAACAAAGGGCAGAAAACTGAAATTTTTCAGCCAGCGCAGCATCAGCACAATCGCCAGATAAGAAGCGGCAAAGGACAGCACTGCCGCCAGCAAAGCGTCAAAACCCAGCGCGGCGCTGCCGCCGTTCAACAGCGCGAGAAAACCGAGGAACCCCGCACCGGCAATCACCGGAATACCGATCAAAAGCGAAAATCGCGCCGCTTCCACGCGGCTCATGCCCAGCGCCCGTGCCGTTGTCATGGTGATTCCCGAACGGCTGACGCCGGGAATCAGCGCCAGAATATGCAGCAATCCGATGACAAATGCATCTTTGCGGGTGACGTCCCGCAGAGTTTTTTCCGTCTTGCCGAAACGGTCGGCCGCCCAGAGCAGCGCGCCGAAAATAATACTGGCTGCCCCGATCAGCGCGACATTGCGGATGCCGTCCGGAAAGGCGCAATGCACGGCCGCCCCGACAATCAGCACCGGAATACAGGCGATCAGAATATGCGTCAGCAGGTTTTTATCCTTTTGCGGCGCGGCTTTATAGCGGAGGGCGGTGCGCAGAATTTGCGCGAGCTCTTTGCGGAAGACAAGAATGACAGCCAGCAGCGATCCGACATGCACGGCCAGATCAATAATAAGACCCTGATCCGCCGTTCCGGCCAGATGCGGGAACAGCACCAGATGCGCGCTGGAGCTGACGGGCAGAAATTCGGTCATGCCCTGCACGACGGACAGGAGAAAAAGATGCCAGAATGTCATTGCTCCGTTTGCGGTTCTCCTTCCTGTTCAATCCTGTTCCAGAACGCGGCGGATGATCTCGCCGCTGTGACGCGTATAGCGCCGGACGTCAAACAAGTCTCTTAATTCGCTTTCCGGCAGAAATTCCGTGATTGCCGAATCGGCCAGCAGCAGGTCGAGGAAATTTTTATCTTCGGATTCCCATGTCTGCATCGCGTTTTTTTGCACGGCTTTATAGGCGGCTTCGCGACTCATGCCTTTTTGCGTCAGCGCCAGCAAGACGGCGTGGGAAAAGGGCAGGCCGCGCAGCTGTTCCAGATTTTTCTGCATGTTTTCCGGATAAAAGACAAGCTTGTCCATCACGCCGATCAGCCGATAAACGGCAAAATCCAGCGTTGCGGTCGCATCAGGGGTGATGATGCGTTCGACGGAGGAATGCGAAATATCGCGTTCATGCCACAGCGTGACATTTTCCAAAGCCGGCACCAGATAGCCGCGCACCGTGCGCGCCAGACCGGTCAGATTTTCGCCCAGTATCGGGTTGCGCTTGTGCGGCATGGCCGAAGAGCCTTTCTGCCCTGCGGAGAAAAACTCCTCCGCCTCGCGGATTTCGGTGCGTTGCAGATTGCGCGTTTCGGTGGAGAGATTTTCAATCGAACAGGCAACCAGCGCCAGCGCGGCAAAAAACGCCGCATGGCGGTCGCGCGGGATAATCTGCGTGGAAACGGGTTCGATTTTCAAATCCAGTTTTTCGGCAACATAGGCCTCGACCTCGGGCGAGATGGTCGAAAACATGCCGACCGCGCCGGAAATTGCACAGGTGGAAATTTCCTCTTTTGCGGTTTCAAGGCGTTTTTTCGCGCGTTTGAAGGCGGCGTAATGGGAGGCCAGCTTGACCCCGAAACTCATCGGTTCGGCATGGATGCCGTGGCTGCGGCCGATACAGATCATGTCTTTTGCCTCGACCATACGGCGTTCCAGCACCGTCAAAAGCTCGTCCATGCCCTCCAGCAGCAGATCGGACGCCTGCCGCAGTTGAACGGCAAAAGCCGTATCCAGCATATCCGACGAGGTCATGCCCTGATGCAGAAACCGCGCCTCCTCCCCGACATATTCGGCGACATTGGTCAGAAAAGCGATTACGTCGTGGCGGGTTTCTTTTTCGATCTCGTCAACACGGGCAACGTCGAAATTGCCGCGTTCGCGGATGGCCGCCGCCGTGCCTTCGGGAATCACGCCAAGCTTCTCCTGCGCTTCCGATGCCAGCGTCTGAACCTCAAGCCAGATGCGGTATTTGTTTTCCGTCGACCAGATCTCCGCCATTTGCGGGCGTGTGAAGCGATCAAGCATAATGTGTTGTTTCCCTCTTTTGCCTTAATATTCTATTTTTTCTTATTCTATTTTTCTGCGGTTTTTTTCGTTCTGCCCGCCTTGCGTTTGGCCGCGGCTTTGCGCCGCGCACCGGTTTTGCGCGGTTTTGCAGTTTTTTTCGCTTTCGGCAGCGCAAAATCCTTAATGGTGATTTTGCCCAGACTGGCCGCACCGGCCTGATCGAACAACTCGCTCACAGCGGCGACATCTTTCAGACGCTCGGAAAACAGCGCATGCACGCCGTGTTTTTCGCCGTCGCGGCGCACGGCCTGCACCACATCCCACAGGCTGGTATCTTCAAAGGGACGACCCGGAATAAATCCCGGTGACGGCTCATGGGTGCGGCGCAGAATTCCTTCATTTTCCAGTGCGGAGAGGACGCGCAAGACCGATTTTGCCGGAATGCGCAAAATCCGCGCCAGCGCCTCGGCGGTCAGCTCGTGTTTTTGTGTGTAAAAATGCTCGCCGATCAGACGGCAGACGGCAATGGCGACGCTCTCGCGCATACGGATGCTGAGTGTCAGCCGCTGCCCCGAAACGGCCTGATTGGTCGGGTTCTGGCAGTAATAGGCGATGCTGGCTCCGATCAGCACCACCATCCACGCCATATACAGCCAGATCATAAACAAAAGCAGCGTTGCAAAGGTCGAATAGATCAGCGCGTATTTTGCCGATCCGGCAACGAATTTGGCAAAAATCAGGCCGAGAATTTTCCACAGCCCCGCCGAAACCGCACCGGCCAGCAGCGCCGGAACAAGCCGTACCCGCGTATTGGGAATAAAGGCGTAAATAAAGGTGAAGGCGGCGGTCAGAATCAGATAGGGAAAAAAGGCGCTGATCTGCGTGACAAAACTGTCCACCAGATCAATACCGAGAATTGTCTCGATCACCGCCGCGCCGCGCATCGAGGCGGTCATGCCGACAGACAGAAAAATCAAAAGCGGCCCGACCAAAAGCACGCTCAAATAATCGCTGAACCGTGCCGCCATACTGCGCGCATGCACGATTCCCCAGATGTCGTTGAAACTTTCCTCCGCTTTTTGCAGCAGTGAAACAACGCTGAACAGCAGAAACAGAAGTCCGACCGTTCCCAGCACGCCGACCTGAATATTATCGACAAAGCCGATGATGTTTTCGGTGATTTCAAAACGCTGGTCGCCAAGCGGTTCAAGAAAATTCAGCAAAACCGGTTCAATCTGGTTATGCGCACCGAATCCTTTCAGCAGCGAAAAAGTAATAGCCAGAAACGGCACCAGCGACAAAAGCGTCGTATAGACAAGACTCATCGCGCGCAGATTAAGATCGCCGCTTCTGAGATCGGCAATAATCGTGATGCAGATGCGCAGAAAGCGCCGGATCCAGTACAGAAAAAAATTGTCCTCGCGCGGATTTCTCCACACCCATTTTTCAAGCTCGGTGATGCGCTGCGCCAGTGTCGGTGTCGGTGTCGGGGGGGGCATGGCTTTCTACCTTCCGAACAGGCCGCGCAAAAGATCCTTGCCTTCATCGCTTTCCTGCAATTTGCGCAAATCGTCTGCGCCGCCATCAAGATAGCGCTGAAGCCCGCCGCGGATGGTGTCCACCTCTTTTCCGAGTTCCCTGCCGATTTCACGCGCGGCATCTTCCAGCTGTTGCGGGTCGGAGAGCACGTCGCGGATCAGCCCCTGATAATCGGGGCGCACACGCAGATTCGCCCACGGGCCGGAAATATTGACCGGTACGGTGAGGCCTGTGGTTTTTTCCGCTTCCTCGCCCGTTTCCAGATCCTGCACCGTGCGCTGTTGCAGGATCATCTGCGGATAGACGCGGAAATTCATACTGCGCTGCGGCAGATGAACCTGTCCCGAGCCTTTTGCCTCGACCAGCGGACCGCGCAGATACATATCCTGATTGGTCATGATGCCGTTTTCTACCGTGAATGTGGCGTTGAAGTCGGCAAATTCCGTGCCGCCGTCGCCCAGACCGATATCCATCAGCCGCCGCTGCAAAAGCTGTGCGATCTGCACGAAATTCACGCCGTGCAGCATCCCGTCGCGCAGATCAAATCCGGCTGTGCCGCCGAGCGTTGCCACCAGTGCCGCCTGCGTATTGCCGCGCGCCGTACCGTTGAAATAGGCCGATCCCCTGCCGGTCAGCTTGTCTGTTGCGGCAAAAGTTTCAAGAACCGGACGCATCGGCATGTCATCCGTTTTCAGGGCGAAGGACAGCGCCGTATTTGCGCCGCTTTCACGCAGTTCCGCACGGGCGGTTATACGTCCGGTATCTGCAGCGGTTTCGGGGACGTTAAAAACCAGATGCCCGCCCGAGAGCGTAACGGTGGTGCGTCCCGGCCCTGTTGCCAGTTTTTCGTAAACCAGCCCCTGATGGTCAAGCGTGATATCGGCATCGAAGGCGCGCAGGGCGGAAAAATCGATGATGTCCTGCGACCAGCCTGCAGCGGCGGCCGTCTGCGCGGCTTGCGGCTGCGTTTCGGCCGTGTCTGTGCCGGTATCGCCGGCAAAGCGGCGCACCATATCGGGAATATCGAGCCTGTCCTGCAGCGCGGCGCGCAATTCGATTTTCGGTGCGCGGCCATCCGCTGTTTTCAGCGCCGCCGTTGCCTGTGCCGACAGGTCGTCAAGATAGAGGGTTCCATCCTCGATTTTTGTAGCAAAACCGCTGCCGTCTTTTCCGGCGGTCAGGCGGCGGGTTTCAAACATAAAGCTGTTGAACGGGATATGTCCGGTATAGGTCGGGCTGAGCCAGTGCAGCAATCCGTTCAGATCGCGCAGCTGTACGCGGGTTTCCGCGTCAAGATAAAGCCCGTCTGCCGGAAAGAAACGCCCCTTCAGATCGACGCTCATAAAAGGCTGGGCGGACAGGGTCAGCCCGCCGTGAAACAGCTCGCCCGCCAATACGGCGGACAGACGGTCGGCATCAAAGGTGACCAGAATCTGCCGTGCGCGGTATTGCGCCTTCCCCTTGACGCTGACGGGGGCAGAAAGCTCTGTCGCTTCAATCGTTAATGCGATATTGTCCAGCACATGTTTGCTGTTATCGGCATGGTCTTCAAAATGTACCGTGCCGCCGGTGATTTTCAATTCGCCGAAACTCAGCTGCAATTCATCTTTTTCCGCAGGGGCGGCTGCGGCTGCTGCGCCGTTGTCTACGGACGGCTTATCTGCGGTTTCAAAAACCCAGTTGCCTTCGCCTGCGCGGTTTTGCTCCAGATAAATATGCGGGCTGCGCAGGATAAAACGGTCAATCTCTACACGGCGTTGCAGCAGCGGTTTCAGTTTCAGCTCCGCATCCAGCTCTTCGAGTTTCAGAAAATGCGGCGCGCGCCCCCAGATCGTGTTGGAGACGGAGACATCGCCGATACGCACAGCCAGATTCGGCCAGAAAGACACGGTCAGATCGCCCTCGATCTTTAATTCGCGCCCTGTCGCTTCGCGGAATTTTTCCTGCAGTTGCGGTTTGACCGCATCCAGAGGCAGCATTTTGACGGCGGCGAAAACCACGCCGATCCCCAAAGCCAGAATAACAAGAAGAGAAACCAGAAATTTTTTCACTTGCGCATGCCTCCGGAATTTTCTAACGATTATAAGTCTTCATATTATTTATCCTATCCGCGGCAGTGTTGAAAGACAAGAATCGTGAAAATAACTTGACATAACACAGTAGATGGGGTATAAAATTCGGTATGCAAAGGCAGCCGTCCCGAGAAGGGCGGGCGTTTCGCGTATCTTGCCGCTGTGATTTGGTTTGCGGCAAAATTCTTGCGGACGCATTCCGTTTTAAAAAACGGCAGGCTAATAGGGTTTAAAGATATTTTGGGATTTGAGGATCGGAGGTGCCGGATATGAGCAAAGACAAGAAAGAGACAGAGGAAAACAAAGTTTCTCCGGAAGAAAAAGGCGGCGCGCCGAAAGATGCCGGAAAAATTGAAAAAGAAACCGAATCGGAGATCGAATCCGGCGATGACGAGCTGGATCGGATTTTGAACGGCATCGACGAGGAAGATGACGACGATGATCTGGATCTTGAAGAGGGCGAGGACAGTTTCCTCAGCCAGCTGGACGCGTCCGGCCTGAAGGGCAATGAAGACGCGAAAAAAGACGGCGCAGAAGACAATGAAGCAAGCGGCGATGCCGCGGCTTACGAGGCGGAAATTGCCACATTGCGTGCCAAGCTGGAAAAATCGGAAAAGAAAAACGAAGTGCTGGCGCTGCAACTGCACGATTTGAACAAAACACAGGAGCGTCTGAAAGACAATTTCAAGAAACAGGCGCGGCGTCCGCTGGAAGATGCGGTGAAAAAGCTGCTGGATCCGATTGATAATCTCGAACGCGCCTATGAATCGATCTCCGATGAGGATTGCGCACAGAACGAGGTGCTGAAAAACACCAAAGAAGGCCTGCGCATGACGATCGACCAGATTGTCGATACGCTGGAAACCGTCGGTATCAAACGCGTCGAAGGTGTCGGAACAAAATTCGATCCCGCCTATCACGAGGCCGTGTCGATGGCACAGGACGGCGAAAAACAGGACAATACGGTGCTGTGCGTGATGCAAAGCGGCTATAAAAGCGAAGACCGCCTGTTGCGTCCAGCAAAGGTGATCGTCAATAAATTGCAGAAATAATAATTTTGAATTTGATTTGTTAAGAATGCACAATGCCCGAAAACCCGCCTGACCGGAAACGGAAAAGGCGGGTTTTCTTTTGCGTTTTCCCGCGCGGCGGTGTAAAAACAGGGTAACGGTGAAATATCAACGGTGGAGGTTTGAAAACCCATG
>SKHU01000294.1 GCA_007116755.1 Alphaproteobacteria bacterium | reverse complement strand
TGTCGCCGCGCGCGATTTCCCATGCCGCGGCCAGTGCCGCCGCATCCGCCGCATTTTGCAGATTGCGCTGATTGACCAGCCAGCTTCCCGCATCGACGCCGAGCGCCGCCATACCCAGAATAACCGGGAACAGTAAAGCCGCGACAGGAAGAACTGCGGCCTTCACATCTTTTTTAAACTGCCGTATTTTTTGTTTCAGGCCGGACATGCATTGCATTGCCTTATACTCCATTCAACATGTGTCACCGGCTTCTGGCCGATAGGTTGCTGTTTTTCGTTATTTTTATTATACACCCAAGACTGTTCTGTTGCATCAGAGCAGTGTTCTATCATCTTACTCTATTCTACACGCCCTATGCGAAAATTCCGTTAAGAATCTACCACATCTGTATAGAAGGTTTTTAAATTTTAATACGATTTTTATTAAAAAATAGTCTTTGTCCGTATCGGGGCTCTCCATTATAGTAGGGCGGTACCGTATCAAATCCCGAACAGGTTTTTTAAAAAATGGCTGCCGTTTTGAGTTTTTCTGCAATTTTAAGCGTCGCGCTGGGCGGCGCCTGCGGCGCGGTGCTGCGTTACGTGATGACTGTTATGATTAATAAGGATTATTTTCCCTACGGCACGGTGATCATCAATATTTCCGGTTCTTTCCTGCTGGGAATGCTGGCGGCATGGTTTTTGAACAGCGCCTGGCCGCAACTGCCGGATTCGCTGCGGCTGTTTCTGGCTACGGGCGTATTGGGCGGGTTTACGACTTTTTCCGCCTTTTCGCTGGAAACCATGAAGCTGGTGCAAAACGGCGCCGTTGCCGTGGCAGCGGTTTATGTGACGGTTTCGGTTGTCGGGTCTCTGGCGGCTGTTTTTCTGGGCTATTACGTATTGCGCGGCTGGGGATAAAGGCATAAAAAATGACAGAAAAACATGGCGTACAGACACGTATTATCGAAGAAAAAGACGCAGGTATGCGCCTTGACCGCTGGTTTCAGAACCATTTTCCCAATCTGAAATTCGGCCATTTGCAGCGCCTGTGCCGCAGCGGCCAGATCAGGGTTGACGGCGGCCGCGTCAAGGGGGCGACGCGGCTGGAAGCAGGGCAGGAGCTGCGCATTCCGCCGCTGGATTTCGAGGCGGCCTCTCCCGTGGAAAAGAATATAAAAACAAAAGATTACCGCCTGACGGAAGAAGATCGCAGCCTGTTGCGCGGCTTTTTGCTGCATGAAGATGAAAATCTGATGGCGGTCAATAAACCTGCGGGGCTGGCGGTGCAGGGCGGCAGCCGCCAGAAACGGCATCTGGACGGTATTCTGACGGCGGCGGCAAAGGAATCGGGAGGGCAGCGGCCGCATCTGGTGCACCGGCTTGATCTGGAAACCTCCGGCGTATTTCTGCTGGCAAAAAATGTGGCGGTGGCGCGCAATCTGGGTGCGGCCTTCCGCGGCCGCGAGATCCATAAATTTTACTGGGCGCTGTGTCTGGGTGTGCCGGAGCTTCGGGAGGGGGAAATCACTGCGCCGCTGGCGAAAAAAGCCGTGCGCGGCGGCGAAACGATGGTTGTTGATCCCGAAGAGGGCAAAAGCGCGCGGACGCTGTACCGTGTTGTCGATACGCTGGGGCGGCGCGCCTCATGGACGGTTTTCATGCCGCTGACGGGACGCACGCATCAGATACGTGTTCATGCCGCGCTGGCGGGTTGTCCTTTGATCGGTGATGATAAATATGCCGATGCAGAGCAGCGTGAAGCTTTTTCGGATGTTATGCAGCAGGATGCGCCGCCGCTGTTTTTGCATGCGCGCCGGATTGTCGTGCCCGCAGGCGTTGCAGGGCGCAAAGCGCTTGACATTTCCGCGCCTCTGCCCGAGCATATGCGCGCCGCATGGAAAAAATTCGGCTTTGCGGAACGGGCGGGGGATGAGGCTGCGGAGGAATTTCCGCAATAAAATTTAAAGGATGACGGGGACGGTTTGGGTCTTTTTCTGCAATATATGCTGATGATGGCCGCGCGGCTGTTTATTCTGCTGCTGGTGCTGGCGGGCGGTGTTTACGCGGCGCTTTTGCTGTTTGTCAATTTTTACGACTGGAAAGGCGCGATTGCCGAGAACAGCGCGGCGGTGCTGGGGCAGCCGATTATTGTCAACGGCGCGGTAACGCCGTCGCTGTCGCCGCGCCGTCCGGGGGTGATATTCTATGATGTGGAAATGCCCGCACAGTATGAGGGGGATATTGAACTCGGTGCCAGACGCGTCACAGTGATTCTGCGCGATATATGGGGAGTCGTGCGGCCGCGCGGCTGGCTGAAATCCCTGAGGCTCGATATTGAGGCGCGGGATTTTTCCGTCGCGCAGCAGAAGCTGGGACAGCTGGATATATCACTTTTTATGCGCGGCAGCTATCTGCGTGCCGATTCCGTGACGCTGACGGATGGGGAGGGTGGCGGTTTTACCGGACAGGCAAAATATTCCGGCAAAAACTTTACCTTCGGCGGCGATGTCACGCAATATGATTACGGCCTGTTTTCGGAGGATTTGACCGGAAAGGTGAATGCGCGCATTGATCTGGCCTCTTACGGCGCGCCGCATGAGCTGGGGGAAAACCTTTCGGGGCGCATCGTTGTCAGCGCGGGAGAAGGAACAATTGCCGGAAATATGATTGATTTGTGGGGCGGCGATTTTATGACGGCGCTGGCGGCATCGGGGGAGGGGACGTTAACGGCACTGTCCTGCGCGGCCGGTATTTTCGAGATAACGGGCGGCATCGCGCAAAGCCGCACTGTGCTGGACACGGAAAATGTCGTGATCGAAGGACGCGGCACGATTGACCTTTTGCGCGGGCGGCTGGATCTGGAATTTCATCCGAAACCGAAAAAAACAAGCGCATTGACGATGGCAACACCTGTCAGAATGCGCGGGTCGTGGCACGCGCCGGTTGTCACGCCGATGGCCTCTTCGGTGGCGACAAAAATCGGCAGTTTGCTGCTGGGCGCATCCAATCCGGCAGCGCTGGCGCTGGCGTTTTCCGCGCAGGGGCATAGCGGCGGCAATCCCTGTCTGGCGCTGCTGGAGGGGGAATGAAACGGTTTTATAAAAACGCCGCAACGCAGCGGGACGGAGAGTCTTTCCGCATCCTGCTGGATGGCCGTCCTGTGAAAACGCCGCTGCATAATATTCTGTATCTGCCTTGCGCTGTAACCGCTGAAAAAATCGCGGAGGAATGGCGCGCGCAAGGCGAAAAAATAGATTTTTCAACAATGAAACTGACGCAGCTGGGTTATACGCTGGCCGATAAAATCACGGCGGAGAGGGCGGCGGTGATTGCCGCAACGGCGGCATTTCTGGAAACGGAGCTGATCTGTTATTACACGCCCGAACCGCGGGAGCTGTATGAAAGACAAAAAAAACTCTGGCAGCCTGCGGCCGAAACATTCACGGCGGAAACGGGTATTGTTCTCAATTCCGTTACGTCGGTTTTCGGCGGGGTGCAAAGCGCGGCGGATGTTGCGGTGTTTGCAAAACATCTGGCGGCGCTGGACGATCTTTCCCTGACGGCGGCGCAGGCGGCGGCGGGGCTGCTCGGCTCTGCCGTGCTGGGCTATCTGCTGGCGAAAAAGCAAATTGATGCGGCGGCCGCGTTTCAGGCGGCGCTGGCCGAGGAACTCTATCAGGCGGAAAAATGGGGTGAAGATGCGGACGCCGCCGCGCGCCGCGATGCGCTCAAGGGCGAAATTGACGCCGTGGCCGCTTTTTTATCCTGATTTGGAAAATTCGATCTGCGCGTCTGCTGTGGTCGGGCTGGCGGCCAGACGGCGATCCTGCCCGTTGTAAGACGTGGTTTTCCGGCGGCGGTCGGGGCCGACATAACCGGGCGCGCCGCTTTCCTCGACGTAATAGACGAAGGGGCGCGGCTTTTCAATGATGCGCTCGATGCGTTGCGCCAGATCATTGGCGGAAAACGGTTTGACCAGATAATCGGACACGCCGCAATCGCGCGACAAAAACACGCGCCGCGCATGGCCTGAGCCCGCCGTCATCAAAATCGGCACAAATGGATTGGGGGAGCGCGGATCGGTACGGATTTCCCGCACCAGCTGGATGCCGTGATCGGGTTCGTCCATCCAGTCGATAATCAGCAGGTCGTGATTTTCGCGCACGAATTTTTCGAATCCCTCCCGCTTGGAATAGGCCGGATAGACATTCGCCTCAGGCACGCCCAAAAGGTGCAAGACGCCTTGGAACATCCGGAATAGAGGGGTTGAACTTTCAACAACAAGGACTTTGACAGCATCTAATTCATAACCCATGACCAGCAGAAGACTCCTGAAATGTTGCAAACAGACTATAAATTTAAAAATATGTTAGATTTTTATTATAGCATAATTTTTACATAGGGAAAATTCCTTTTCATTTCCTTCCTGTTTCTTGATTGAAATCAATGAAATAGTTACACTTGCAGTCTATGGAATATCGTTTACAATAGCGGCTATAATAGCAAGATAGACGTGATTTTTATAAATTTATGAAATGATAAGGGCATCGTCACCATGGCGGATATTGCAAACCGGACAAAACTGCGCCGCGCGGAAAAAATCGTGCCGCCCAATGTGCTGAAAAAGAAGGTCGGCAGCGGCGGCTTTGATAAAAAGAAAATCGAAAAGGCACAGGAACTGATCGAAAACAACGATATTGATTTCACGCCGGTTGCGCGGGAATTGCTGGATGATCTGCAAAATATTATCAAGGATATCCGCAACGGACGGCTGCAAGGCGAAGGCGCGATTGAAAAACTGTTCTTCCCCGCCATGCAGCTGCGCGCGCAGGGCGGCATGTTCCAATATCCGCTGGTCTCGAAAATCTGCGATGTGCTGATCAACTTCCTTGAAACGGTGAAAGCACCCGATGATGACGCAATGGAGATCGTCGCCGCCCATCACCGCACCCTTGCCGCCGTGCTGTCAAAGGATATGAAGGGCAAAAACTTCGCAGGCGGCGCCGGCGGCAATCTGTGCAAGGCGCTGACAGATACCTGCGGACGTTATTACAAAAAACATGCGTCTTGACGGGAAATACGGCCTCTGCAATCAGCGCCTCAGAAAATTGCGGAAGTTGCGGTGTTTGTGTGTTCTGGCCGCTGCTTGGGCGGCTTTGTTTTCCGCGATTTCTTTTTGTGCCGCTGCCGTTTCTTTTTCCTGCAGCAGGGCGGTCTGCTCGCGGCAATATTGCGCAACAGCGGCCTGTCCCTTTTCCTCTGCAAGATAGAGTGCCCTGTTATCACCCGCGCGAATATCCCCGCCCTGCGCGACCCAGTATTTGACAATATCAAGATGGCCGTTTCCGGCCGCACAGCGCAATACGTAATTGTCATGCGCAAAGATGTCACTGCCTTGCCCGACACAATATGCGATCATATCCAGATGCCCGTGTTCCGCCGCGCGGAGTAGGGCAAAATCCTTATTCGCGCGGATATCGCTGCCCTGCGTAACGCAGTAGAGGAGAACATCAAAACGGTTATTTGCCGCCGCCTGTTGCAGCGGGTAATCATCCTCCATCCGGATATCGCAGCCCTGCGCCACGCAGTATTTGATCACATCAAAATGGCTGTTGGCCGCCGCCCGGCGCAACGCGTAATCATTGTCAGCGCGGATATCCGCCCCCTGTTCAACGCAATATTGCACTCCGGCAAGGTCTCCGGTTTTGGCGGCAAAGATCAAGCGGCCTTCTAAATCCGCAGGCTCTTTATCCGTGACGGCGTTTGTTTGAGAGGTGCTGGTCATGGTCTCTATTATTAATATATTGCGGCGGCCATGTCAAGAAATATGTAAACAGTGTGAGGGAGTAAAACGGGCGGGATTGCCCCGCCTGCCGCTTTGTGATATATGCTTTCCCTATACTGATCTTGCATATTGCTGATGATACTGACCGTGAACAGGAAGTGAGACCCGATTCCCATGAGCGCATCTCCGAAAAAACGCGAACCGCAAAACTATCCGCAGGAAACGCGCGGCGGCAATTTTTTTGAAAGCGACCGCAATCTGCACGATATTCTGGAGCGCCTCGCTCCTGATCTTTTGAAAGACCATAAAGACAGGCTGGCGGATTTCGGGGAATGGGTTGCGGGAGATCTGGATCGTCAGGCCGAATACAGCGACCGCCACGCGCCGCCGAAACTGGAAACCTATAACAAAAAAGGCGAACGCACGGGGCGCGTGATCTTTAACCCGCTTTATGCGCAGGAACATCAGGAAGCCTATAAAAAAGGCGCGATCGGGCTGGCTTTTGGCGATGACCCTGCGCCGCATCTGCTGTCTTTTACGATGGGATATATGCTGTCGGAGGCCGATATCTCTGTGCATTGCCCCGTGACGATGACGGGGGCGGTGGCCTATGTGCTGGAACATTTCGCACCCGATGATGTGCGCGAGAAATACCTGCCCGAACTCACCCGCATGGACGGGCTGACCAAAACCGGCGGCACATGGGCGACGGAACTGCATGGCGGCTCCGATGTCGGCGCGACGACAACGCGGGCAAGCAAAACCGATAAAGACGGCAAGGTGAAGCTGAACGGGCTGAAATGGTTTACCAGCAATGCGACATCAGGACTTGCGCTGGCCACCGCGCGTCCTGAGGGGGCGCCGGAAGGCAGCAAGGGGCTTGGCCTTTATCTGATCCCCAGCCATCTGGATGACGGATCGGAAAACAGCTATCACATCCGCCGCTTGAAAGACAAACTCGGCACCAAAGGGCTGGCAACGGGGGAGATTGACCTTGTTGATGCTGAAGCGATTGAAATCGCGCCGCCGCCTTACGGTCTGAAAATCATGATGGAGGCGCTGGAATACAGCCGCATTCATAACGCCGTCGGTGCCGCCGGTGCGCATCGCCGTGCCTTTCTGGAACAGTTGAGCTGGGCGTCGCACCGTGAAGCCTTCGGGCATAAAATCGACAATTACCCGATGGTGCGCGAACAGCTTTTGAACACAATGACAACGCTGGAGGCGGGCACGGCGCTGGCCTTTGAAGCGGCCAAAGCCTTTGACGATGCGCTGGAGGATGATGCGCATCGTCCGTGGCTGCGCATTTCCACGGCGCTGGCCAAATACAAAACCGCCGAATATGCGGTGCAGGCCGGAAAAAACGCCATAGAAATGGTCGGCGGCAACGGCTATACGGAAGAATTTCCGACCGCGCGGCTGTTCCGTGATGCGATGGTCTTGCCTGTCTGGGAGGGACCTGCGAATATTCAGGCGCTGGAACTGCTGCGCATGGTGGCCGGAAAGGAAAACGGCGACGAGGTGTTTTTGAACAAAATCGGCGCGATTGCCGATGGGATGCCCGATGCGCTGTCTTACGAGAAGGCGGCGCTGCAATCGGCGCAGAAAAAATGTAAAAACGCGCTGTCTTACTTGCGTAAAAACCCTGCCGACGGACAGGTCTTCGGGCGCAATCTGCTGGATTTAATGTCCGATACGCTGTCGGCGGCGCTGCTCTGTGAAGAGGCTGCGCACGGTCTCAGCCGCGGCAACGCCCGCAAGGCCGTTGTGGCGCGCCGCTTTATCGACCGTTTTATGGAAGGGCAGCGCATTCCCGAAATCGGCAAAGACAAGCACGATCCGGCCTTAAAACATTTCAGGGAGCTGGTCGGTTACGGTGATATTGATCCCGTTGCCGCGGGCTATGCCCCGGCCAATGACGATGCCCGCACCGCGCCTGCGGCCTCTGCGGCCAAGCGCCG
>SKHU01000096.1 GCA_007116755.1 Alphaproteobacteria bacterium | reverse complement strand
CCGTACGAAAAGATAGAATATGAGCCAATTAATAAAGATCGTCCTTCGTATTGCAGACCGTTATCGCAGGGTAAATACTTCACAAATAATACGGTAGGCTGGATTGTTGTTCGAGCAAAACAGCTTATTTCGAAAATGATGGGCATAAGGAATAAAGAGCAGGATAGTAACAGGGGCAGAGTAAGTTGAAGTTCAAGACCTGTGCAGTAGAGCAATTCCCTCGCCGTTATCGCGAGCCGCTGAAAGCGGCGCGGCGATCCGGAAAAAACGTGGAAACCGGCGGATGCATGGATTGCCACGCTCCCTTGCGGTCGCGCGCAATGACAAAAAAATGAAAATGACAAAGAGGTGGTGTTTTGAACGCAATACGGATCGACCGTTTGCTGGTGGAAAAGGGGTTGGCGAAAAGCAGGCCGCAGGCTTTGCGGCTGATTGCCGCAGGGCTGGTGACGGTTGAGGGTAAAGCCGTTGTGAAAGCCGCGCAGAAATTTTCTGAAAATTCCGAGATTGTGCTGACGGGGGATGATCCCTGCCGCTGGGTCAGCCGTGCGGGGTTGAAGCTGGAACATGCGGCGGCGCATTTTGCGCTCGATTTTCGCGGGCGGGTGGTGCTGGATATCGGCGCTTCGACAGGTGGTTTTACCGAGGTCGCGCTGGAGGGCGGCGCGGCGCATGTTTATGCGGTTGATGTCGGCGAAGGCCAGATGGACGCCGCTTTGCGTGCGGATGCCCGCGTCACAGTCATGGAAAAAACCAATGCCCGCGATCTTGTGCCGGAGATGTTCGCCCGCCCGCCCGATATGGTGGTTTGCGATGCCAGTTTTATCAGCCTTGAAAAAATCCTGCCCGCCGCATTGGGGATCGCGGAAAAAGGCGCGGTACTCGTCGCGCTGATCAAGCCGCAATTTGAAGCCGGAAAAGGCAATCTGGGCAAAGGCGGAATCGTCAAAGACGCGGAATTGCACCGGCAAATCTGCGCAGATACGGCGGCGTTTCTGGACAATGCGGGCTGGACGGTGCGCGGACTGACCGACAGCCCGATCGACGGCGCGGACGGCAATAAGGAATTCCTGATCTGCGCCGAAAAACGGTAAAGCGTCATTCTGAGGAAGCGTTTACGCGACCGAAGAATCTCTTTGTGAAGCCTGCAAGAGATTCTTCGCCTGCGGCTCAGAATGACGTTTCCGTTATTTCGGGGCGAGGCGTACTGCGCCGTCAAGGCGGATTGTTTCGCCGTTGATCAGCGCGTTTTCACAGATATGTGCAACCAGCGCGGCAAATTCCTGCGGCTTGCCGAGGCGTTTGGGGAAGATCGCGGTGGCGACAAGGCTGTCATAAACCTCTTGCGGCATACCTGCAAGCATCGGCGTTTCCACAAGCCCCGGCGCAACGGTAACGACACGGATGCCGAAACGCGCCAACTCCCGCGCGACCGGCAGCGTCAGGCCGACGATCCCCGCTTTGGCGGCGGCATAGGCGGCCTGTCCGATCTGTCCGTCGAACGCGGCGATCGAGGCCGTATTGACAATCACGCCGCGCTCGCCGTCGTCATTGACGGGATCGGCTTTGCTCATCGCATCGGCGGCAAGGCGCAGCACATTGAAACTGCCGGTCAGGTTAACGGCAAGGGTTTTTTCAAACAGGGCAAGATCATGCGCGCCCTCGCGCCCGACAACGCGGGAGGCAGGGCAGATTCCGGCGCAATTGACGACGATGCGCGGCACGCCGGCCTCTGCCGCAATCTCCAGAATGATTTTTTCCACAGCAAGCGCATCGGACACATCACAGGCAAATCCTTTGCCGCCGACGGCTTTCGCCGTATCTTCCGCCGCCTCGCCGTTCAAATCCAGCACAGCGATTTTTGCGCCGCGTTCCGCCAGATATCGCGCCGTTTCCGCACCCATACCGCTACCGCCGCCCGTGACCAGCGCAACCTGTCCTGCAATCTCCATCTTTAAAACTCCCGCTTTTTTTGAAAAACTGCAAAAGCTTAGCAGTTTCGGGGAAGTCTGTGAAGATTACGCGGCCTGTTTCAATGCGGCAATATCGATTTTTTGCATGTCAGCCTCCTTAAAAATCGACAATGGTTTTAAATCCGCCATAGGACATACGATTCACATCGAACGGCATGTCCAGATCGGGGTTTTGTCCGGGGCAGGAGTCCTTCATGCGCGGGTCGGCCATGACTTTGGCATTGACCTCATCACGGTGTTCGCGCGATTTAAAAACGATAAAAGAAAAAATCACGGTTTCCCCGTCTTTCAATCGGGCAAGATCGGAAAAAGGCACCATTTTCATCTCCGGCATATCCTCCGGTGCGGTCGGGTTGCCGTCTTCGATACAGCACTCCTTGAAGGCCAGCGCACCGTGTTCCATCCATATTTTTCCGGCGTTCTCCGCCATTTTACGGTAGTCCTCCAGCCTGTTTTCCGGTACGGGCAGTACAAATCCGTCTACATATGTCATCGCTTTTCTCCTTTCAATCTTTGGTTTATGGGCTTGATTTATTGAGCGACCGTTATAATATTGTCGGGCGAGGCAATATCTGTCAATATATTTTTTTAACGGTCACTAAAAAAATAAAATGGAAAATGAAAAAACAATAAAAAAAATCAAAGGCCGTCCACGAAAATTTGACAAGCAACAGGCGCTGGACGCGGCGTTGAAGCTGTTCTGGAATCACGGCTATGACAACACATCCGTGGCGCAGCTTTCCGATGCGATGGGGATCAAACCCGCCAGTATTTATGCGGCGTTCGGCAGCAAGGAAGAGCTGTTTATGGCGGTCGTCGAACGTTACGGGGAGCTGAACGGCGGGCTGTATGCGCAGTCGCTTGTCAAACCCTCGGCGCGGGAAGTTGCCGAAAGCATTTTGACGGGCGAGGTTGAACTGGTCACCCGCAAAGACTGGCCGGACGGCTGTCTTGTCGTGCAGGGGGCGCTGACAACGACGCCGGATTCGGAGAATATCCGCCAATTTATGAACGGGGTGCGCAATATTCCCGTCGGCTGGATGCGTGACCGCTTTGTGCGGGCGCAGGAGGAAGGCGATCTGCCGCCAGATGCCGACCCCGAGACACTGGCCGTGTATATTATGACGGTCAATTGCGGTCTGGCGGTGATGGCGCGCAGCGGCGCGAGCCGTGAACAGCTGGAACAGGTTGTCGTGCAGGCGATGCAAAGCTGGCCTGTATCATCTTCGGAAAAATAGCGCTTGAGTTTTGGCGGCAAAACGCTAAGATGAGGCGCGTTTTTATCAGGTACGTAATACCATGTGCGGGTGTGGCGGAATTGGTAGACGCGCGGGTCTCAAACACCCGTTCCGAAAGGAGTGCCGGTTCGACTCCGGCCACCCGCACCATTTTCCCGATACGTATAAAGGGAGCATATAAGATCATGACATTCATCGCTATCGGCGGCGCGGAGGACAAAACCCGCAAGGCAAAGATACTGGGCGCGGTTCTGGCCGAGGCCAAAGGCAAAAAATCCCGCGTTCTGGTCATCACCGGCGCGACCTCTTATCCTGAAGAGGCAGCAAAAAACTACCGCCGCGCCTTTAAAAATCTCGGCGTGTCGTCCTGTGCTATTGTGCATCCCGAAACACCTGCACAGGCGGATGATCCCGCATTTTTACAACAGATTGAAAAGGCGGATGTGATTTTTTTCTCCGGCGGCGACCAGTCGAAACTGGTTGCTGCTCTGGAAGGAACGCAGGCACTCTCCGCCATTCAGGAACGGGAGAAAAACGGCGCGGTCATTGCGGGCACCAGCGCAGGCGCGGCGGCGATGTCGTCCTGCATGATTACAGGCGGCGCGCCGGAAGATGCGGAGCGGGAAGACGCCATCACCAGCGGCAAAGGTTTCGGTTTTGCTGCAGAGATCATCTTCGATACGCATTTCATGAATCGCGGACGACTGCCGCGGCTGTTCAATCTTTTGGGCAAAAACCCGGAGAAAACCGGTATCGGTCTGGATGAGGATACGGCACTGATTTTACGCGCAAACGGCAGTATGGAGGTCGTCGGCAGCGGCGCGGTGACGGTCGTCCGGAAAAATACCGCATCAAAAACAGGATTTGATGTGACACAGCTGAAACACGGCGCAAGTCACACTATGTAACGGGTTGGGGCGGATCAGGTTTTACGCCGTATTAACGGAGGTGGAAGCGGGGTGAGAAAAAACACCGTTATTTTTTTGATTGTTGCGGCTGTTCTGGCCGGAGGCGTGTTGTTGTTATACGCTTCAAGCGACGACAACAGGCAGGATGAGATGGACTCTGCGCAAAATACTACAATATCTGCAGAAGCCGAAAGAGCAGAGGTGCCGAAACTCCCCGAAGGATGCCCGAAACCCGTCCGTCTGACCGAAAGAACCGAACACGGAACAAGGGTGCTACGGGAACATGCTTATCCTGAGGGTATCGAGGTTATTTATTTACATATTTTACCCCTCGCTTCTCCCGTTAACTACCAATATAACTCGTTATCAAAAGACAGGTGGTTGGAGATAACTAAAAAAATAGCGGAAATACGCAAAATATTTCATTCGCAGATCGAACATTACACACGCCACGCGGATTACGAAAGCAAACTGTATGCGCTGCTCCAGGTAGATGTACTCCTTCCCCTGATTAAAGACGCAATACGGGCGAACATCCTGCCCTGCCTTCCGCAAAAGAGCGACGAATATTTGCCTGATATTGTTGTTCTCGATCACCCCTTCCATGATGCTGTGCAGGATAAAAATGCGCTGACGATTTCTGTGGGTGCATCTTTAGGATCAACAAGAAGAGGTGATCCGTTCCGTCCAAACGTGTGGAGTGTTATTCGTATCCGTGCTTATCAATATACACCGATGTGGGACAATTTTTTGCCGCAACTTCCCTTGCATCCAAGATATGAAGGGAGGCCGCCTTATTATTACCTGGATGGTGTTGAGTATTTGAGTCGTCCCAATAGCCATTATATAGGTGCATTTACGACAAGTGAGCCATATCCTATCCCTATTGATACAACAGAAGTGATTGAAGTTTTAATACAGAATGTTTTTCAGTCTGATTTAACCCTTATGATAAACCGTATCCGGTAACGGGAGAAGATGCGGAAAGAAAACATGTCATTCTGAGCGGAGTGAGGAATCTCGTCGCCGTATCAAGGAGATCCTTTGCCTTAGGGCTCAGGATGACAGCCTTTTTATCCCTGTCATTCCCGCGCATCACGGATAGATTGAACAAGGTTTTTTTGTGAGACCCCGCGGTAATGCGGCATAAGAAAACTCCTTTTTAATAATAATATGCGATAAAAATATTTCGTGATATTAAGGAAAAGGCAGCGGCGTGTCAACAGGGTTTAATACACCTCGCCCGCGCCGCTGCCGCGCGGGTCGGAGACGGCTTCGACACGGCCGGTCGCATAATCCCACAAAATAATCTGCATATTGCCGTAACGCCCTGCGGGAGAAAGCGTATGCCCCATTTGCCGCAGCGTGTTTTCGTCCTCTTCCGTAAAGGCGGCGCGTTCATAAACGATTTCGTCGGGAAGATACTGATGATGAAAACGCGGGCGGGCGGCAATCTCTTCCGCCTCATGTCCGTCCAGAAAATCGAGAATGCCCAGCAGCACCATACTGATAATCCGCGACCCGCCCGGCGTGCCGATGATGAGCGCGCCGCGGTCGGATTCGACGAATGTCGGCGACATGCTCGACAACATGCGTTTGCCGCCCTCCACGGCATTGGCATCAAAACCGATCAGACCGAAAGCGTTTTCAACCCCCGGTTTGACGGAAAAATCATCCATTTCGTTGTTCAGCAGCACGCCTGTGCCTTCGGGCACAAAACCCGAGCCGAACCAGAGATTGACCGTGCGCGTCACGGCGACACGGTTGCCTGCGCGGTCGATGACGGCAAAATGCGTTGTTTCTTCGGATTCATGCGGTAGGTGCAAATCCGGTATATCCGAGGGTGTTGCGCGGTCAGGCAGGATCGTGCTGCGCTGCTCTGCCGCAAATTCCGCGCTCAGCAGACGCGCTTGCGGAATATCGGCAAAATCCGGATCGCCGAGATTTTGCGCCCGCATCCGATAGGCGCGGCGCATCGCCTCGACAATCAGATGTACGCGCGTTGCGGAATCTTTTGCCGCAAGATCAAAGCCGGAAAGAATATTCAGCGCATTCACCAGCACGATTCCGCCTGATGAGGGCGGCGCGGCGGAAATGATTTTTGCGCCGCGATATTCCCCCGTGACGGGTGTACGCATGACGGTTTTATAATTCTGCAAATCTTCCGCCGTCCAGTTGCCGCCGTGTTTTTGCGCATCGCGCAGCATTTTTTCGGCAAAATCGCCTTGATAAAACGCCTCCGCGCCTTTTTCGGCGATCATCTCCAGCGTTGCGGCCAGATCGGGCTGCTTCAAAATCCAGCCGTCCTCCGGCACGTTTCCGTGATCAAGAAAAATCGCCGCAGAGGCAGGGTAGCGCCGCAGAATATCCTGTTTGTGACGCGCGCCGTTGACGTAACGCGCATCGACAGCGAACCCCTCCCGCGCCGCGGCAATCGCAGGGGCGAGCAGCGCGGAAAGCGGCATTGTGCCGTATGTCTTTGCGATATCCTGCAAGGCGGCGGGACTGCCCGGAATGCCCGCAGCCAAAGGCCCGTTGCGCAGCAGATCGGGATCGGGATTGCCGTTTTCATCCAGATATATCTCTGCACGCGCGGCGGCGGGGGCTGTTTCGCGTGCATCCAGCATCAGATATGCATCTTTTTGTGCATCATAAACCAGCCAGAATCCGCCGCCGCCGATTCCCGAGCTGAACGGTTCGACCACGCCCAGTATGGCCGCCACGGCAACGGCCGCATCAAAAGCATTGCCGCCTTCCGAGAGGATACGCTGCCCTGCTGCGGTTGCCAGCGGATGCGCACTGACAACGGCGGCCTGCGGCGGCGTTTTCGCCTGTGCTGCCGCAACAGCAACAGACAGCAAAACAAGACAGGCAAAAGTCAAAAAAAGTTTTTTCATGGCGGCTCCGGCGGCTGTTTTGGTGAAAGACCGAGAGGTTATTTTATCTGTACGGATAACACAGCTGAACCGGCTCTGCCAAGTTTTGTTGTTCGGGTTTTATAGAGAATGCGGCATCAATCTGCGAAAAATCTCCGGCCCCATGCTAAAAGGCTTGACCAGCCAGTTCATAACCAAAGTAATACACAATCCCTTGGGCTTTTTGCCGACATCTTTGATGCTTGCAAAGTCAACATTGACCATCATCGGATAAATCATCACCCAGATAAAAACCGCCACCACCAGATTGACACTGGCATATTCAAGGGATGCAATGGTTTGGAAGGCAGAAGGCACCAAAACCCCAAGCCCGACCCCGACAGCAATGCACAAGGCAACCCAAAGGGAGAGATACCGCTCGAAGATGCCGAGTGGGGAAGATGTTTTATTTGTCATCAAATTTTATTTCTGTTTTTCTATGGTCTTCAATTGCGCATCGCCGGACAGAGCCGGACAACCGGCGTTCCAGAACAAGAGAGAGTTCTACCCCTCTTTTTTTGCACAAACAAGTTTTTTATATTTGAAAATGTTGCCGACCCGGAAATAAATCTGCTACCGCGAATTGCAGGAAAGTGGTGCCCAAGGGCGGATTCGAACCACCGACACAAGGATTTTCAGTCCTCCGCTCTACCAACTGAGCTACTTGGGCATATCAAAAAGCGTTATACGCATTTTTCTGT
>SKHU01000062.1 GCA_007116755.1 Alphaproteobacteria bacterium | reverse complement strand
ATCTCCAGCTCCGGCACGGCGGTGACGAATTTTCCGCCCCAGTCGCGAATATAGGCCAGTTGCTCTTTAATTTCAACGCCGAGATTCCACGGCAGAATCACCACAAAATCCGGACGTACGGTTTTCAGCAATTCTTCCGCCGCAACCGGAATGCGGCTGCCGGGCAGGAATTTGCCCTGTTTGGCCGGATTGAGATCGACAACAAAGGGCAGCAGATCCGGCCGCACCCCCGCATAATTCATCAGCGTATTGCCCTTGGCCGCCGCGCCGTAGCCGACAACCTTCTTTTTCATCCGCCCTGCCGTCAGCAGAAAATCAAGGAAATCATTCTTGATGCGGTCGGCCTTTTTCTGAAAACCCTGATAATATTCCGCCGCACGCATCCCCGCCTCTTTTTCCTGCGCCAACAGCTCTGTCACGCTTTTTTCCATTTTATGCGTATCCGATTCGGCGCGGCAGGCGTAAAGACGCAGACTGCCGCCGTGGGTCGGCCATTCCTCGACATCGAAAATCTTCAAACCGCCTGCGGCGAAAACATGCTCCACCGCCGTCAGCGACAGATAGGAGTAATGCTCGTGATACACCGTATCGAACTGGCCGAATTCCACCAGCCGCATCAGATGCGGGAATTCAAAACAGGCCACGCCGTTTTCCTTCAGCAGCGCCGCGAATCCCGCTATGAAATCATTGATATCCGGCACATGCGCCAGCACGTTATTGGCGACGGTCAGATCGGCCTGTTTTCCCTCCGCCGCCAGTTTTTTTGCCTGCGCCTCGCCGAAAAATTCCTCCCGCGTTTCAATGCCCTTTTCGCGCGCGGCGGCGGCGGTGGATTTTGTCGGCTCGATCCCCATGCACGGAATGCCGCGCTCTTTCACATACTGCAACAGATAACCGTCATTGGAGGCGATTTCGACCACATGGCTGTCCGCATCCAGAGAAAACCGCTTTTGCACAGTCTCGACGAATTTTTCCGCATGCGCCAGCCATGATTTGGAAAACGAGCTGAAATAGGCGTAATCCTCGGAAAACAGCTCATCCGCCTCCGCGTAATCTTCCGTCTGCACCAGAAAGCATTTTTCACAGACCAGAATATGCAGCGGATACCATTTTTCCGGCTTTTTCAGATCCTCCGCCGCAAGATAGGCATTGGACGGCGGCGCACTGCCCAGATCAAGAAAGGACAGTTTCAGCGGCGTATGGCAGTGGCGGCATTTCATTTTTTTATCCCGTTTCAATTCCTGTAAATTCGCGCTCCGCCAGTATTTTATGCGCCGCATCGCGTGCCGACAAGCCTGAAACGGGCAGCGGCCACGCAACCCCCAGCGCCGGATCGGCCACATTCAGCCCGTCTTCGGATTCGGGCACGTAATCGTCTGTGTGCAGATAGATGATCTCGCAATCCGCCTCCAGCGTCTGGAAGCCGTGCGCAAACCCTTCGGGAATCACAAGGCTGTTCTGCGCCTGCGGCGACAGTTCGACCCCGTAATGTTTTAAAAATGTCGGCGAGTCTTTGCGCAGATCGACCGCAACGTCATAAATTTTTCCCGCCGTGCAGGTAATAATCCGCGTTTCCGCATGCGGCGGATACTGAAAATGCAGCCCGCGCACCGTGCCCTTTGCACGGGAAAGCGAATGGTTGATCTGCCGAATCGGCCGCTCCACGCCGATTTTTTTGAAATCGGGCGCGGAAAACAGCTTGGCGAACACGCCGCGATCATCGGAAAAATCGCCGCGCACGCACAGCCATAAATCCGCGATTCCCGTTGTGTGAAAAGAAAAACGCTCTCCGGCCATCTTGTTTCCGTTCCTAAGCCGTTTTGATATTGGCGGGCTGTTTCAGGCCGCAATAGGCATCAATCTGCGCCTCGGAAACGGGGCGCATCGGCGTTTTGCCCCCGCTTGCGGTTTTGTACCATGCGACGGTATTGTCCAGCGTGTCCATAATCGACCAACGCGACTGCCAGCCCAGATACATACGGGCAAGACTCGAGTCAAGACGCAGCAGCGCCGTTTCCTTCGGATCGTCGGGGTTGGGTTTGAAGACGGTTTTTGCGCCGCCGCCCCACAGACGCGCCAGATGTTCGGCCACAAAACCGACGGTTTCCTCGCTGGCCGTATCGGGCGCGAAATTCCATGCACGGGCGAAATCCTGCGGCACGCTCCATTGCGCCTCGGCCAGCAGCATATAGCCGCACAAAACATCCAGCACATGCTGCCACGGGCGCACGCAATCGGGCTTGCGCAGCTCCAGCGGTTTTCCGTCGGCAAAGGCGCGGACGGCATCGGGAATCAGGCGGTCTTCCGACCAGTCGCCGCCGCCGATGACATTGCCCGCCCGCGCCGAGGCAAGGCTCGTTCCGCTTTCCGCCAGAAAAGAACGGCGGTAGGAGGCAATCACAATTTCCGCCGCGCCCTTACTGGCGCTGTAGGGATCATATCCGCCAAGCCGGTCATCCTCGCGGTAAGGATGTGGCCAGTTTTGATCTTCATAGACTTTGTCTGTCGTAATCATTGTTGCAACGCGGACACTGCCCGCCTGCCGTATGGCGTCCAGCATATGCACCGTGCCCATCGTATTGACGGCAAATGTTTCGACCGGTGCGCGGTAGGACAGGCGCACGATCGGCTGCGCGGCCAGATGGAACACGATCTCCGGCTTTATATCCGTCATCAGTTTTGTCAGCGCCGCACCGTCGCGGATATCGGTGCGGTTGTCGCTTTTCAGCGCCTCGGCAATGCCGGAAAGCGTAAAATGGTTCGGGCTGCTTTGCGGGTCAAGCGCGATGCCGTGCACCTCCGCCCCCATCCGCGCCAGCCACAACGCCATCCAGCTGCCTTTAAATCCGGTATGGCCGGTCAGCACGACGCGCTTTCCGCGCCAGAAATTCGCATCAGGCAATCCGGTTTCGGAAATCCGCGATGTTGTGATATTGATCATGTCGTGCATTTTTCAGCCTTTCGCTATTTCCAGACTTTCCACGGCGCGCGCGCCTCGTCCCAGAGGTTTTCCAGCATGTTTTTTTCGCGCAGCGTATCCATCGGCTGCCAGAATCCGTCATGTGTGAAGGCGCGCAGCTCATCATTGGCCGCCAGCCATTCCAGAGGTTCGGCCTCCCATGACGTACTGTCTTTTTCAATCAGGTCAATCGCTTTGGGCGACAGCACGAAAAACCCGCCATTGATCCATCCCGCCTCGCCTTTGGGTTTTTCGGTAAAGCCTTTGACGGTATCGCCGTCCATCTGCAATGCGCCGTAACGTCCCGGAGGCTGCACCGCCAGAATTGTTGCCATTTTGCCGTGTTTTTTGTGAAAAGCGATTTCCGCCGTCAAATCGACATCGGCCACGCCGTCGCCATAGGTGAAGCAAAACGCCTCCTCGTCCTTCAGATAGTTTTTGACGCGGCGCAGACGGCCGCCCGTCATGCTATCATCGCCCGTATCGACCAGCGTCACGCGCCAGTCTTCCGCCTTCTGGCGGTGGATATCCATCGTGCCGTCGGCGGTGTTGACCGTCACATCGGACATATGCAGGAAGTAATTGGCGAAATACTCCTTGATCATATAGCCTTTATAACCGCAGCAGATGATGAAATCATTGATGCCGTGCGCGGAATAGATTTTCATGATATGCCACAACACCGGACGGCCGCCGATTTCGACCATCGGTTTGGGTTTTAAAGTGGTTTCTTCCGAAAGACGCGTACCGAGCCCTCCGGCCAATATGACTGCTTTCATAAGCTTGACTTTCCGCCTTGTTTCAAACGCCTTTTCTGATACCGCTTTTCCCCGCGAAAGTCAAGGTCAGGCGCTACGGATAAATCAGGGAAATCAGCGCTTTGCCGCGCGGGATACGGCGGTTTTTCTCTCAATTGCGGCCAGCACCTCTTCCACCGTAAGATTTTCGATCGGAATCGCGCGCAGCACCGTCACATCCGCGCCGTGCGGTGCGGATTGCGCGGGATCGGAATCGCCGGAAAACAGTGAAATCACGGGGCAGCCCGCCGCTGCAATCAGATGCATCGGGCCGGTATCGTTGCCGACGGCCAGCGCCGCCTGCCGTGCCAGCGCCGCAATATCGGCAAAAGAGGTTTTGCCGCACAGATTGACCGCATCGGGGCAGAGTGCGGAAATTTCAGCGGCAATCTCCGCCTCGACGCCGCCGCCGAGAATGACGGGCTGCATGCCGTCTGCCGCAATTTTCGCCGCCAGCGCCGCATAATATGCGGGCGGCCAGCGTTTCAGCGGGCGGTGCGGCGCAGCGCCCGGCACCAGCAGCACGAAAGGCGGTTTAAGAGAAAATGCTGCAATATCTCCATCCATCCACGCCATATCGGGCGGCGGAAAATCGCGGATGTTTTTAATCTCCAGCGCCCCCTCCGGCGCGTTTCTGCCGCGATACCAGTTTTGGCGCGTTCGGGAAGGCGCCAGCACACGCATGATTTTCGTGCGGTCGTTTTGCTGCATATCATAGACAAGATCGAAAGCTTCACGGCGCAGCATTTTTTGCAGTGCGCGCCATTTGCCGAATTCAAAAACGCTGTAACGCTCCACCGTAACAACCCGGTCGAAATACCCGCATTTTTCTGCCATATCCCGAAAGGCCGGCGTGGTCATCAGCACGATTTCTGCCTCCGCGTGATGCGCACGCACCGCCTGCATATAGCCCAGCGTCATGATGAAATCGCCGAACGCGCCGAGTTTGATAAACAGAATTTTTTCGCGGGGCTGCGCCATTTTGATTCCCGTTTGCTTTTGCCGTCCGATGCCCTTATATAATAAGCGGAAAACTTTCACAAGACGGCGGCACACGCATGGACGCTTTACTGAAAAAACTGACGATTGCGATTCCGGTCTATAACGATGTCAAATATATCGGTCATACGATCGAATCCTGCCTGACGGAGGCGGGACAGATTATTCTCTGCGATAACGCCTCGACCGACGGGTCAAGCGAGGTTTGCGCCGCCTATGCCAGGGAACATCCGCATGTCACTCATATCCGCCATGCGGAAAATCTCGGCGCGATGGAAAACTTCCGCCAGCCGCTGTTTGACTGTAAAACAGAGTATTTCTGCTGGGTCGGATCGCATGATCTGCTGGAAAAAAACTACGCGCTGCCGGTTCTGGAGACGATGGAACAGGAAAAAGACGCGGTGCTGGGGGTCGGCACGATTCAACACATCAATGAAAGCGGCGACAATCTGCGGCGCGTGACCAAAAGCCGCTGGGCGCACCGCAGCAGAAACAAAAAGCCGCTGGATCGCGTTGCGGCCTGTGTTGCGAATCTGAAAGACTGTTTCATGATTTACGGCATTTTTCGCACAAAAGCGCTGCAAAAACTCTGGATTGAGCGGCCGATACTGGGGCATGACCGCGTGATTCTGACCCGCGCGGCAGCAATGGGAAAAATCCTTTATGTGCCGGAAAGCATTTTTTACGCACGTGATTTCCCAGCCTCGCGCAACAGCGCCGAAGATCAGCAGCGCAGAACGGCGGAGTTGGTCAGATCCGGCGAGAAACCGCTGAAACACTCCCTGCTGGATCGTCATCTGGGCATGATCGATGTTGTTATGGGGCTGGTCAAAGACGAAAAAGATTTGAAAAAAGCGCTGCCGATCATCGGCAAAATCAACCGCCGCTACGTCAACCGCCGCCATTACCAGCGCCTGCGTGCCGCCGCAATCGTCACAGCCGTCATGCTGGTCGGTCTGCTGCTCTGGTACTGTATTCCTTGACAGACTGCGCCGCAGCGTTAGACTCTGACTCTTGGAAGAGAGGGAAGAAAAAATGGCGAAAAAACCGGTGAAAAAAACGGAGCGTAAAACGATTGAACTCGCGCTGCAGGGCGGCGGGGCGCACGGCGCGATCACATGGGGCGTGCTTGACCGGATTTTGGAGGATGAGCGCATTCTGATCGAAGGCATCAGCGGCACCAGCGCGGGTGCGATGAATGCGGCACTGGTCGCAGACGGGCTGTCGGGCGAAGACGGCAGCCGCGAAAAGGCGCGTAAAAAACTGCGCGCGTTCTGGAAAGGCGTCAGTGATGCGGCGCGGTTCAGCCCTGTGCAGCGCAGCTTCTGGGATCGCTGGATCGGCAACTGGAGTCTGGACAATTCGCCAAGCTATCTGATGATGGATTTCATGACGCGCAGCTTTTCCCCGTATGAACTCAACCCGCTGGATATCAACCCGCTCCGCGATCTGGTGGCGGAGATGATTGATTTCGACCGCGTCAACGCCTGCAACAAAACCAATATTTTTGTCACCGCCACCAATGTGCGCAGCGGCACGGCGCATATTTTCCGCCAGCCCGACCTGACGGCGGATTCGCTGATGGCCTCGGCGGCGCTGCCGTTTTTATACAAGGCCGTGGAAATCGACGGCGAAGCCTATTGGGACGGCGGCTATACCGGAAATCCGGCGCTGTTCCCGCTGGTGGATGATTGCCGCGCCCGCGATATTGTGCTGGTGCAAATCAACCCGTTTTACCGCGAGGAAATTCCGAAAACCGCGCGCGAGATCATCAACCGTTTGAACGAGATCACCTTCAACGCCTCTCTTTTGAAAGAACTGCGGGCGCTGATGCTGCTGAAAGAAGTCATTACCGCGGAAAATCTGGTCGATGAGGAATTCCGCCGCATGCGCATTCACCGCATTCACGCCGATCGCAAAGTCGCCGATCTCTCATCCTCCAGCAAGGTGAATGCGGAATGGGACTATCTCGTTTATCTGCACGGCATCGGCTATAAAGAGGCCGGACACTGGATAGAAAACCACTGGGACGATCTTGGCGAACGCTCCAGCTTTGACTTGTCCTGTGCGCTGGAAGGCAGTATCCGCCCTGTGCTGCGTTGCGCCGCCGATGCGAAAGAAGCGGATAAAGACGGCGGAAAGGAAAAACGCAAGAAAACGTCATGACGGGTCTTCTGGGTGTTCTGATTTCTTTGGTATTGCTGATGTATCTGGCTTATCGCGGGGTCAGCGTGCTGATTCTCGGCCCGGCGATGGCGCTGGTCGCTGCGATTTTTGCGGGCGGCGTGCCGCTTTTGGCCACTTATACGCAGGTCTTTATGCCGGCGGCGGGCAAATTCATCATTCTTTATTTTCCGCTGTTTCTTCTGGGCGCATTGTTCGGCAAGCTGATGGATGACAGCGGCGCGGCGCGGTCGATCGCGCAGGGGATTGTTGCGCGGCTTGGCGCAGCCCGCGCGATTCTTGCTGTCGTGCTGGCCTGTGCGGTGCTGACCTATGGCGGCGTGTCGCTGTTTGTCGTCGCTTTTGCCGTTTATCCGATTGCCGCCGCGCTGTTCCGCGAGGCGGATATTCCCAAACGTCTGATTCCGGCAACCATCGCGCTGGGCGCTTTCACCTTCACGATGACGGCGCTGCCCGGAACGCCCGCCATTCAAAACGCGATTCCGATGCCCTATTTCGGCACAACGCCGTTTTCCGCGCCGGGTCTGGGGATTCTGGCGGCGCTGACGATGTTTCTGACGGGACAGTTCTGGCTGTCGCGCGAGGCCGCCAAAGCCCGCAAAAACGGGGAGGGCTATGGCGATCACCCCGAAACCGACACCAAACCCGACGGCGATCTGCGTGAACGCAGCAGCGGCGAGGGATTCGATATTATGGAGATACGGCCCCGCGACCGCGCCAAACTGCGCAAACTGGAAGAGCTTCCGTCTTTTCCGCTGGCGTTTTTTCCGATTATTCTGGTGATTGCGCTCAATTACGCCTTCAGT
>SKHU01000239.1 GCA_007116755.1 Alphaproteobacteria bacterium | reverse complement strand
TATCTTCCGCCGTGATCGTGCCCAAAACACGTTCGCCCAGCGCCAGAATATTCGCATCATTATGTTCGCGTGCCAGCCGCGCCGTTGTCGTATCGTGACAGAGCGCGGCGCGGATAGCGGGATTGCGGTTGGCAGCGATACTGATTCCGATTCCCGTACCGCAGATGATAATGCCGAAATCGACAGCGCCTTCTGCCACGCAGGCGGCAGCTTTAAAACCGAAATCGGGGTAATCGACGGAAGTGCCGGAATCATCTGTGCCGAGATCGGTCACGTCATGTCCTTCCTGCTTTAGAAATGCGGCAAGATGTGTTTTCAGGGTGATACCGCCGTGATCGGCGGCAAGGGCAATGCGCAGCTTTTTGTTCGGCACGTTTTTCTTCCTGTCAATAGATAGGGTTTTTGTGAAACGCTGCATACCAGATATAGTGGTTTAGAGGGGAAGTTCAATGTTTTTTTTGCGGTTGTCAAAAATTTCCCGCACCAGAGGGACGGAAACAGGGCGTTTCAGCATCAGCGCTGCGGCATCGATCTCTGCGGCAAGCTTTAGCAAAGCGGCGCAATCGCGTTCTGTCCGCCGCAGAATATAGGTAATGACCTCGGCGGGGATTTTTGCCTGACGGTCGGAGAAAAATTTGACCAGCAGCGCTTCCAGCAAGTGATCGTCCGGTGGCAGCAGGCGCAGCGCGGCAAAGGTCTTCAGGCGGGATGTCAGATCGGGCAGGGGGCAGTCCCAACTGCCGATATCGGTTGAGGCCGTCAAAAGGATTATTCCGCTGCCGCCTGCGGTCAGATTGTAAAGGTGGAACAGCGCTTGGGCGGATTCGCCGTCTTTCAGGACAAGATCGGCATCATCCAGCGCGAAACAGCTGTCGCTCAAGCGCTCCGCATCTTCCGCCAGAATGCCGTCGGGGGTCAGTTGTTGCGGCACAAGAATTTGCGCCTGTTGCTTTTCCGCCCAAAGATGCAGCAGATGGGTTTTTCCCGATGCGGCGGGGCCGTAAAGGACAGCGCCGCTTTTGTTTTGTTCCGGCCAGTTTTCAAGATAATCTGCGGCCTCGCGGTTGCAGGGGGAAACCAGAAACGCGCTGCGCCTTTCCGTATCCTGCAGATTAAAGAGAAGCTGCTGTTTCATATCCGGTATCGTCACTGGTATTGCATATGCTGCGGAACATGCGGTGCGGTTCCGCCGTCATGCGGCAGGGCACCGTTCTCCGGCGCGGCGGGCGGTACGGCCTCAAAAACATGTTGCGAGAGCTGAATTTCATAGATTTGCGGGCGGTGTCTGCCGTAGAGTCCGGAAACGGGAACAGCCATATCAAGACCGGCCTGGGAGAGGGTGCGGCGCAGTTGTTCCCGCGATCCGCGATAATCGATTTTTACACGCGCAGACCCGCGCCCCAGCGAGACGACTTCCGTATTCCGCACCGCAGGCGCATCATTCAGACGTTTTTGTATTTCCAGCCATTCCCGCATATTTGCGAAGGCAACATCGGCAACCAGCGGCATGTCTTCTGCGTCATCCGCATAGCCATATCCGTTGTCGGAAAAAGGATATCCGGAAACGTCCGGTTGCGTCCGTTCCCGCTGCCGATCCTGCCAGCGAATTTCCAGATAGGACAGGGTTTTGTCGATACCGTCCTGAAATATTCCGTTATCCTCACCGGAAACGTTTTCCAGATTTATGGTCTGGACGTGCCGCATCGTATCATTCAGGGAATCGGGAACATAAAGATGCAAAAGCGCGTATTGCAGCGATGCATCCTCCATTTCAAAGATGGCGATGACGGCATCGGTAGCACGGTGATGCTGCATCAGCCTGTCAACCGCATCGCGCCTGTGACGGACAATACTGTCAGCGGCGGCCAGACGGCGGTCTGTTTCATCACCGGGCGGCAGTTTGACGGGTACGAAACTGTGCCTCAAATCGCGACCGCGCCATGCGTCAAGCCAAAGATTGTTGTCCTCCCAGATTACGCTGCCGATTTCCAGATCGCTATAACGCATGACAGGCAGCACCAGCATCGTATCAGGCATCTGCATGACAAGATTGCGCTGGCCGCGCGCAGCAAAATAGTTTTCAACCTCGCGGGGTTTGAAATAAAAGGTCAGTGTGGCCAGATAACGCACATTTGACAGAGCCTCATGGTTTATTTCAAAAGATTCTATCAATGTGCTGATTTCATTGTCCTCTACAGCAGTAAGCAAGGCTGTGCGCCGTGATGTGTCCGGAATCAGGCGCGCGGCAAGCAGGGAAAATGCCTCCTTCTGCGCCCGTTGCAGGGCGGTGTTGCGTGCGGCGGCGGCATTGTCGGCTGTTACATCCACACTGACTCCGGAAACGGTAAAGACGCTGCTGTTTTCTCCAGCCGTTTCGGCATGCGCCGCAACGGCTGTGAAGGCCAAAAAAACGCCGGCAAAAGCGCAAAGAAGCAGATGAAGAATTCTCATGAGACGCGACTCCGGATTTCATCAATTAATTCGTGACATTTCCCTTAATACGATAATAGAATGTTTTTAGAGCAGATAACAACCTTATAAGCAAGTGAACAAGAAGACAAACAGCTGAAAAAGGTGTATATTTATAAAGAAAACGGACGGGATTGAACAAAATGCAGCCTGAGAAACTCGACAAACAGTCAAAAGAAGCATGGAACGGATGGGTTTTCTTTACAAAAGCCATGACCTATTCGGTTCTGGCAACAGTTGTTGTACTCGTGATTGTCGGGTTGCTTCTGACATAAAACCCGCCGGCAATACTTACATTTCTGTGTTCTGGATATCAAAACAGAAGTATTCATCAGACAGCCTGAAAATTATGCGTTTACGGTTATTTTATATTTTTTTGTTTTTGGTCTTCGGCACAGCTGTTTTGCCAGTGTCGTTTTCCACATCGGCATCGGCGCAGGAGCTTCCGAAAGTTCTGACGATTACCGGCAATGTCGCAAGCTATCAAATTATGCCGTTTGTTTACCGTCTTGAAGTTGCCAGAGATACTCCCCCCGATTTTGAAAAAGCTCTGGAAGCCTATATGCGCGGTCAGGCGCAGACGCTGGCGTTTGAGGATTTTCTGCATTTCGGCTATCATGAAAACCCTTACTGGCTTATTTTCCGGCTTTCAAACCGTTCGGCAAACAGAGATACGTGGTTTCTTGATCTTGGCGAACACCGCAGCGGTGCATACGGTTTTGCCGACCGCATCATGTTCTTTGCCCAGGGGCAGGCGCAACCTTTGATCCACAACGGTCGTCGTGCCGGTTTTAAAGTCCAGCATGAGCTCCAGCAGCGCAATGCGCTTCCTGTTCAAATTTATCCCGGGCAGCAGCGGATATTCGGCCTTTATATTGATCCCGCACCCGGTGTACCGATTGTTATGACACCGGTTTTGCACGATCAGGGGGCGCTGGAATCCGCGCGCGCCGATTTTGCCGGAGCCGACAGGTTTTTGCATCTGGGAATTCTGCTGGTCACGGTTTTGTGTCTTGCACTTTTTTACCGCAACCGCAATACGGCTATGCTTGTACTGCCTGTCTATGTCACGTGCCACTACGTTCTGTATAAGGCGACGGACCAGATATTGCCGCTGAGCAGTATCATTGAGCCGGCGACGGTTCCGCTTGTCCAGATTTTATTGCTGTGTTGCGGTGTTCTGCTGACATCCGTATGTCTTTCACGCCATGACAGCCAGTTGCAGCGCGTGTTTTACGGGATTTTTTCTGTTTTTCTTGTGCTGGCCGCAATGTATTTTTTCTTTCCGGGGGTGCAGCAGGCTTTTCAGGGGCAGCTCTTCCAGCGCTACGGTATGGCTTTCATTACCATTTTGATTATCGGCCTGTCGATTGTGTCGCGCCTACGCGGCGGAGAGGGGCATCATTCCGTTTATATTCTGTCCTGGCTGATTTTACTGTTCGGCGCAATTTATCAGGATATGGCACTTGCCCGCACAATTCCGGCAACCCAAATGAATATGAACGGCCTGTGGATTGCTTTTGTTCCGCATTTTCTTTTGCTGTTTTTCGTCGCTTTTCGCAGTCACCACATTTTTGCCGTTCTCAAAAAACAAATCGATTACGAGGAGGGGCATAAGCAGAAAGTTTATGAAGAATTGCGTCGCGCCAAAGAAAGTGCCGATCAGGAGAGGCTTATCAGCGTTCTGAGTCGGGAGCGGGAGATGCTGGCCGAGCTTCGTGAACGCGAAGCGGAGCAAAAAGTCGAATTGCAGCGCGCAAAAGAAACGGCAGACCATGCCAATAAGGCAAAATCTGCATTTCTGGCCGTGATCAGCCACGAAATCCGTACACCGATGACCGGCATTATGGGGATGCTGAAACTGCTGATGGATACGCCGCTGGATAAAAAACAGAAGGAATATGCCGAAACAATCCAGTATTCCGGCGAGGCTCTTTTGGCGCTTTTGAATGATGTTCTGGACTTTTCAAAGATTGAAGAAGGCCGGATGGATATCGAAAGTGTCGATTTCGATCTGAACAAGCTGGTCAAAAGTTCAATTATGCTGATGCGCGGCCGGGCAGAAGAGAAAAAAATTACGCTGGAAAGCAATGTCGCAGAAGATGTTCCCGCCGCAGTCAAGGGTGATCCGACACGAATCCGTCAGGTTTTGCTGAATCTGATCGGAAATGCCGTGAAATTTACCGAAAAGGGCGGCGTGACGTTAACGCTGCGGCTGGCGGAAGGGTCAACACCGCAAAAACCGCATATTTATTTTGAAGTCAAGGATACGGGGATCGGTATTTCCAAAACGGCGCGCAGCAAATTGTTTACACCGTTTGTTCAGGCCGACAGCAGTATTTCCCGACGTTTCGGCGGCACGGGGCTGGGGCTGACTATTTGTAAAAAGCTGGTTGATGCAATGGGCGGCGATATTCAGGTGGTCAGCGAGCTCGGCAAGGGAACGGAATTTTCATTTGTTCTGCCGCTGCAGGTGGCCGATAATCCGAATATCGCCACGCCGGAACATGAGGTGGAGCAAAGGCGTGCAGCAGAGGGAGCAAGGCCGCTGAATATTATGGTGGTCGATGATAACGCAGTAAACCAGAAGGTTGTGAAAGGGCTGCTGGATAAATACGGCCATAATGTCAGAACATTCTCGCAAGCATCGAAAGCTATCGAGACTTTGTCCGGTCAGGCAGATGTCAATCTTGTTTTGATGGATATGGAGATGCCGGAAATGGACGGCGTGACGGCGACACAGAAAATCCGCAGCTCCGGCGTTGCGCATATGAAAGCCGTGCCGATTATCGCCATGACAGGGAACGTTATGGAGGAAGATATCAAGCGATGCCGCGATGCCGGCATGAACGGCTATCTGGCCAAGCCGATTGATGAGGAAAAACTGCAGCGCATTCTTGCACAAATCGTACAAAAGCTTGACGCAAGAGCATCTACTCCGCCGCAATCCGCAGCTGTGCAGCAAGAAAAACAGCCGACTCCGGCTGCAGAAGCCGCGCGCCAACCGCAAACCCCCGCACAGCCTGTAGAGGCACAGCAGCAACAGCAGCCGGACACCAAAGAAACGCAACAGCCGCCTGCAGAAGAGCCGGAGACACCGGCAGAGGCTCCTGCCGGTCTTCCGGAAAGGCCGGAACTCTACGACAAGGCAATGCTGGAGAGTTTGCGCGAAGCGCTGGATCCTGCGGATTTTGAATCGATGATGAAAGATCTCTACGAGAAATCCGACGAGCTGATTGCGGGTCTTAAACAGGCCGCCGAGGCGCAAGATGCCAAGGCACTGTTTGGATACGGGCACGATTTAAAAGGCATGACGGCCAATTTCGGCATGAGCGGTATTTCAAAGACGGCCGCTGCGATCGAGGCAGGCGGACGGGCGGAAAATCCCGATATGGACACGCTGGCCAAGCTGGTTGCAGAGCTTGAGCCCCAATACCGTGAATTGCGCAATGTTCTTGACCAATGGCTGCCGATGAGCGGTTGATGGGTCGTTATTCAGTATATCCTGAAAAAATAAAGACACGCTTTTGGATAGCAAGCGCGAAATATCAATAAATATCGCCTGTCCCCATATAGACACCGGCCCCTGAACGTCTGTCGCCCTGCGCTTCGACCGGCACAAGTCTTTGACCATCGAATATCACGGGGCGGTCGGACGGCTCTGTTCCGTGCAGGAAGGCCTCCCATATCGTATTCTCGCTGTGCGGACGGGCGCGTGTGCCGTCAGCAGCATTGATCTGGACAAGACGAACGCCGGGAGGTACGCGGAAAGGTACGGGCGGTGTATCTTCCAGGGCTGCTTCCATAAATTCCTGAAAAATCGGTACGGCTACGCGCGAACCGGTTTCCTGACGGCCCATCGGACGCGGACGGTCAAAACCGATATAAATGCCGACGACAAGATCGGGCGTAAATCCGATAAACCATGTATCTTTGGCCTCATTCGTCGTTCCGGTTTTGCCGGCAAGCGGCCGCCGCAGGCTACGTAGCCGCATAGCGGTGCCGCGCTCCACTGCGCCTTCCATGATGGAGACCATTTGATAGGCGTGGCGCGGATCAAGTATCTGTTCACGGATATCCGGCAATTGCGGCGTTTCCTGATTTTCCCATTCAATCAGCGGGCCGCAATACTCGCAGGGGCGGCGGTCGTTTCTGGCCACGGTTTTGCCGTGCCTGTTCTGGATACGGTCAATAAAACTGGGCGTAACCTGTTTGCCGCCGTTGACGAATGTTGCATAGCCGCGCACCATTCTGAGCAGCGTCGTTTCACCCGCACCAAGAGACATCGACAGGACGGGCTGTAAATCCTCTATAATACCAAGTCGTTTGGAAACTTCTGCGATGCGTTCCATGCCGAGTTGATGGGCAAGTCTGACCGTCATCAAATTCCTTGATTTTTCAAGCCCGACCCGCAGCGTTGTCGGACCGTAAAACTCGCCGCTGTAATTGCTCGGCCGCCATTTGCCAAGGCCGTAGCCCTGATCAAGGACGAAGGGCGCATCCAGCACCAGCGTGGCAGGCGTATATCCCGCTTCCAGCGCGGCCGTATAAATCACCGGTTTAAAGGCACTTCCCGGCTGGCGCAGCGCCTGCGTGGCGCGGTTGAATTCACTGATCTCATAACTAAATCCGCCGACCATTGCCAGAATACGCCCCGTATGCGGATCCATAGCGATAATTCCGCCCTGAATTTCCGGAATTTGGCGGTAATGGTAAGTCTCCTGCCCGTCATCGGTTTTTTCTCCGGTGCGTTCGGTCAGAATGACATCGCCGGTATTGAGAACCTGCGTCACTTCGGTGATGGCAGGGCCGCGCGAGAAACTCGACAGCCTCTCCCGCGCCCATGTCACATTGTCCAGCGGAATGATGCCTTTGCGCCCGTCGCTAAATCCGATTTCCGCACGGTTTTTTGTGGCTGAAAGCACTGCGGCAAGCCGCCAGTCTTCCGCCCCGACAGGTTGGGGGATCGCCCGTAAATCCTCCTGCCAGTTCTCCATATTCTCAAACTTGGCGATATGTTCGCGGTGGCGTCCGTGACGGCGGTCATAAGTAACAAGCCCGTTACGCAAAGCGCGGGCTGCGATTTGCTGTAATTCGGGTACAAGCGACGTATGTACGACAAGACCGCCTTTATAGAGCATATGCTCGCCGTAATGGTTAATCAGAATGCGGCGCACCTCCTCGGCAAAATAGGAGGAGCCGGCATAATGTCCGTCTTCCGCTCTTTGTACGGTCTCCAGCGGTTTTTCCCGTAATTCTGCGCGTTCCTCTTCCGT
>SKHU01000279.1 GCA_007116755.1 Alphaproteobacteria bacterium | reverse complement strand
GCGCTGTGCGCGGTTATATCTGGATCGGTCTGGCCGTGTTGCTGGGCGGGGGATATACGCTCTTAAGAATGTTTTAGAGAGCAGTTCAGCCCTGTTTTTTATCAGGTGTAACACGGCGAATTGTACGCGGCATATGCCCTGTTGTTGGCACCAGATGCGGGTTGCCTTCTTCCAGATGCCGTTGCTGGCGGACGCGCAGGATCATATCGGCACAATCGGCGGCAGCCATCGCATGCAGGGCATATTTCTCGTACTGGCCGTCATAATCGCCCTTTTTGCCGTATTTCTGGCGGGCGTTGAACATTTCCAGCAATTTATCTTCCAGTTCCTTGAGATCGACACTCATAAGATTTATCCCTTCCGGTTTAAGCTGCGGGTTTGCGGCACGGAGACGTTATGCCGCGTCTGGTACATTTCTCCGCGCCCTTCTTCGATATGGCGCTGACGGCGGACTTCGACAATCGCCTGTGCAATTGTTCCCATGCTGGCGACGTATTCTGCGCTATATATCCGCGCGGAAGCGTATGTAAATGCGCGGTTTAATTCATTTTCCATGTTGACCAGATCGGTCGTGGTTTTTTGATCTCTGTTTTCTGACATTGTTTCCTCATTTATAGCGCAATCTAAGCTTGAGCAAGGCTATGTATACTATATATGAAAAATATAATCAAGTAAAAAATCAGAATACAGTCAAGTGGCGCTGTGATTCTTGATATAATCAGCCTTTCGGCCAGCCGCGCAGCGTGCAATAAACGTCAAGACAGGCCAGCAGATTACGACGGGCGCTGCCGTTGCGCATATGGCGGGCGCGATCAACGGCGCGGCAGCTTTTGCCGTAGATCAGAATATCAACGGCGGCGGCGTGATTCAGTTTTTCCGTTTTGCACCGTTCCGCCCATTGAAAATAAAGAGCGATTTTTTCGCCGTCGCGTGCGCTGCCGCAACCGGCGGGATAGGGCGATCCCGTGCGGGGTTTGTCAGGGGCGGATATTCGATATCCAAGACCGCGGCTCATCAGTCGGAACGCCTGCTCAACGGCCAGAGCGGCATTTTGTTGAAAAGGTGACATGGCCTGCCACAACCGCGCATCAGTGATTCGGCGGCGGTGGGTTTCGGCTTTACGGGTGGCGCTGATTCTTGTCTGTACTGCGGCTGTCGGCTCTTTGTTTTCCTGCAGCATATGGGGGGAGGTTTCCCCGCCTTTTCCGCTATTGCCGGCAAAGGCTTTCTTTCGTTTGGACGGAAACGTCCAGACCGGCTTCCAGTCATGCCATTCATCAATTTTATCTGTCATGCCGCACTCCTGATTTGTTTGTTTCCGGTATATAATTGCTAAAAAATTAACAAAATGTCAATATATAATATAAAAAGTTTATTTTTTGTTAATTAAATTGCCTTAAAATATATTTGTTTACGTGAAATATTCAAAATGATAATATTTGCAGGCGTATCAAAGAATATATTGAGGAATATGCAATGAAACTCTATGAGTGGATCAGAAAAACCATACGGGAAACGCCGGGGCTGACGCAAAGGGGATTGGCCAAAGCGATGGGGATGAATCCGGCGACTGTCAACCGTATGTTATACGGCCGTCGTCATATCCGGGCGGAAGAAGTGCCGCAGATCGAAGCCTATCTCGGTAGGGCATATGCACCGGTTTCTAAAGATGCGGGGGGATATGCGCAGGATACGAATGATGCGCGCGGCGGAGCGTTTTCCGATTCTGCGCGGCCGTCTTTCGGCAGCGGGGAGGCGGGGATGCTGTCGCAGGCGCCTATTCCCGTCTATCACGGCAACAGGGCTTCGGGTGCTGCTGTTGACTGGGTGGAGCGGCATCCGCAACAGAAAGGCAGTCGCGATGCCTATGCGGTTTATATCGTATCCGGTGAATATGAGCCGCGCTATTACAGCGGCGAGCTTGTCTATATCCATCCGGGAAAGCCGCCGGCGGTGGCGCAGGATTGTCTTGTTGAAACGCGCGACGGCACAAGAAGGCTTTACCGTTATGCAGGGCAGTCGCAGCAGGACATCAGGGTATCGGAACTGCAAAACGGCAAGGATGTTGTTCTGCCGCAACACGATGTGGCCGCGCTATGTGCCGTGGTCGGGCGAGGATAGGGTTACTGCACGGCGGCCAGATGGGCGATGACGGCACCGTATTCACTGGAAATTTCCATGCGCACGGGAACAACCGGACCGTCTTCGGTCAGGCGCGACAGCCAGAATGTCGGCATTTTTTTGCGCTCTTTTGTGTGGTTTTGTACGGCCATCCAGCCGCGGCGTTTGTCGCGGTCACGGAAGCCCATGACGGGCTCAACCTCTATAATGCATTTGACTGCCGCGCCGTGAAAGATTGAATAGCGGTTTTTATGAATTATACCGGTTCCCGCATCCCTGAAATGCAGATTGAAGCGGCGGCGACCGTCAAAAACCGGTACGCTGCCTGCACAGTTTTCGTTCCCGTCGGATTCCTGCAGCAACTTGACTGTTGCGGTCAACATATCCAGCGCGTCTTTGGCCATGCCCTCTTCGAAATCGTCATCCGTAACTTTTTGTCCGTTATCGATGCGGTGGCGCGCCGTCATCATGCCGTTTTCAAATTCCATGCGTGTCTGCCGTTCTTCGCGCTTCCAGACGCTGACGGCATAATATTCATCCGGCACCATATTCATATTATTCTTGCTGCCCCGTGTGGTGAATCGTCCCTCCCACGGGAACAGTCGCCCGATCAGCCCCTGCGTTTTTGCATCAAGGCCGATCCGGTAGTCATTCTGTGCCATATCGAGATCCAGCGAGGCTTGCAACGCCCGCATACCGCCGGCATAAACATTATAGCTCAGAGTCATGCCGTTTTCCGCCGTTGCGGCGACGCTATGCTGCGTTTCTTCGGACTGTTTGGCGTAGGCCGGAAAAGAGCCGTGCAAAAATAGCGTGGTAACAGCAAGAAAGGCAAAAAGGCGGGTGATAGCGCATGATCTGCTCATTTTTCTATATTTCCGCAATCTTTTGTGTTAACGTCTGAGCCAAAAAAGGACATATCCCCGGCAAGATAATTCGCTTATGACAAAAAGTCAAGAGGAAAACATGACCGACACGGCTGAAACTGCCGGAAAAAAGACCTCCTGTTGCCCGCCGGCACCTGTTGTCAGCGGTTGCGGCATGGAGGGGCACGACCATCACGGCCACAGCCACGGCAAAGCCAAATGGGACTGGATGCTGTGGATTTTCGGCACGGTTGTCGTCCTCGGCATTCTGGCGCATCTTCTGCTGCATGATATGCTCGGCGACGGTGCTGCTGCCCATATGTCGCATGCGATTGCCGATATTGTCAGCAAAATGTGGTGGGGCGTGCTGCTCGGCGTGTTTTTTATCGGTGTGATGGCACAGGTGCCGCAGGGCATCGTCATGCGGCTTCTTGGAACCGGAACGGGGCTGAAGGGCATATGGCGCGCAACGCTGGCCGGAATTTTCTTTGATCTGTGCAGCCACGGCATTCTGATGGTGGCCATGCGGCTTTACGAGCGCGGCGCCAGTCTGGGGCAGGTGATGGCGTTTCTCGTCGGCAGCCCGTGGAACTCGTTTTCATTGATGCTGATTTTGTGGGGGTTGATCGGTTTCTGGTGGATGGGACTGTTTCTGGTGTTGTCGATGATCATCGCCGTGATTACCGGTGTTATTTTCGACCGACTTGTTGCGCGCGGCACTCTGCCCGATAACAGCTTCCGGCAGGCGGCAACACCGGAGGATGAAGCAATGACGCTGCGCGGCTGGTGGCAGGATTTGGATATTACAAAACCTTTTGTCAAAAAAACGGTAGCAGACGGTTTCAAAGGCGGGCGCATTGTATTTCGCTGGATGCTGCTGGGCGTGGTGATTGCTGCGGCAATCCGTGTATTTGTACCACTGGATATTTTTCAAACTATGTTCGGCCCGACAATGATCGGTCTTGGCATTACGCTGCTGGCGGCCACGGTGATTGAAGTCTGTTCGGAGGGATCGACGCCGATCGCAGCCGATATCATGACGCGGGCCGAGGCGCCGGGCAACAGCTTTGCCTTCCTGATGACCGGAACGGCGACGGATTACGTTGAAATCATGGTGCTGAAAGAAACGACGAAATCATGGAAAATTGCACTGTTCATGCCGATGCTGATTATTCCGCAGGTGGTGGTGTTGGCGATTATTCTGAATATGACGACATTCTAGAAACTTGAAAAAACAGGGGGAAATGTGGCGGAAGATCATCTGAAAGATCTGGACTATGCCGGTTATCTGGGGCTGGAGAAAATACTCGATGCGCAGCGCCTGATCAGTACGCATGACCCGAAGCGCAACGGCAAACCGGCGCATGACGAAATGCTGTTCATTATTGTGCATCAGGCCTATGAGCTATGGTTCAAACTGGTTTTGTTTGAATTGTCGCGGGTGCAGGAAATTTTTGCCGGTGAAAAAGTCGCCGACAGCAATCTGCGTCCGGCAAGTGCCAGTATGGAGCGCATTGTCGAAACGCTGAAACTGCTGGTGCAGCAGCTGGATGTATTGGAAACCATGACACCTCTGGACTTTCTGGAATTCCGCCATGTGTTCCGCACCGCATCCGGCTTTCAGAGTGCGCAGTTCCGCGAGCTTGAAATCCGTCTTGGTCTGCGTCGCGGCGAGCGCATGGCCTATGCCGGTCATGCCTATGACAGCGCGCTTGCGGAGAAAGACCGTGCAGCATTGCAGGAATGGGAGGAAAAACCGTCGCTTTTCGACCAGATTGAAAACTGGCTGGCGCGGACGCCGTTTCTGGATACGGGCGGGTATAAATTCTGGGACAGCTATCGCAATGCGGTTTATGAGATGCTAGACGAGGATATGCAGGCCGCGACGATGGAAGATCAAAAGAAAATTGCTGCGACACGGGAGAGTTTTGACGGTCTGTTTGCGGATGACGAACCGGAAGGCTGGCGCTTTTCCGGCAAGGCGCTGCAGGCGGCGCTGTTTATCACCATGTACCGCGACCAGCCGGTTTTGCAGCAGCCCTATCGCATTTTGCATCTGGCAATGGATATTGACGAGCTTTTGACGGTCTGGCGCTATCGCCATGCGCTGATGGTGCAGCGGATGATCGGGATGAAATCGGGCAGCGGCGGTTCCTCCGGCCACCGTTATCTGATTGAAACAGCTGAAAAACACCGTGTCTTTACCGATTTGTTCCGTCTTTCGACGTTTTTGATTCCGCGCTCTGCGCGTCCCGAACTTCCCGAAGAAGTGCAAAAACAAATGGCTTTCGTCTATGAAGGCTTGGCGGCGGCGTGATGCAAAACCATACGCTGCTGTGGTTCAGGCTGGATTTGCGCCTTGCAGACAATGCCGCCCTTCAGGCGGCGCTGGCGACGGGGCTGCCTGTTCTTCCTGTCTTTATTCTGGATGATGATGCGGCCGGCACATGGGCTGCGGGCGGTGCGGCGCGCTGGTGGCTGCATCAAAGTCTTGTCGCTTTGGACAAGGATTTGCGCGCGCGGGGCAGCCGCCTTCTGTTTTACAAAGGATGTGCTGCGGAAATTCTGCCCGAATTGTGCCGTAAATACCACATTGAATCCGCTTTCTGGAATCGCCGCTATGAATCATGGGCGCAGAAACGGGATACGGAAATCAAAAAAACGCTGAAAGAGTCCGGTGTGCAGGTGGAATCTTTCAATGGATATCTGCTGTTCGAGCCGTGGGAGATCAAAAACGCCTCCGGCGCGCCTTATCGCGTGTTTACACCTTTTTCCAAAGCCTGCATGGCACAGGAGCGGGAGACGGGGGGAGGCTTGTCTGCCGCGCCGGAAAAGATAGTTGCGCCGGAAAAGCGGCCGGAAGATCACGGAATTGATGCGCTTGGCCTGCTGCCACACATCAAATGGTACGGGGAAATGCAAAATGTGTGGTTGCCGGGCGAGTCGGAGGCATTGCGGCGGTGGCGGCATTTTCTGGATGGCGGCGTAACGTTTTACGGGGAAAACCGCGATTTACCGGCGGAAGACGGGGTGTCGCGTCTGTCGCCGCATTTGCATTGGGGGGAAATGGCACCGGCAAGGTTGCGGTATGATCTGGCACAAAAATCCGCAAAAGAGCCGCAGAATCACGGGCGGTATTTTGCTTTTTTGCGGCAGGTTTTGTGGCGGGAATTTTCGTGGCATCTGCTGTACCACATGCCGGATTTGCCGGAAAATCCTCTGAATCCGGCATTTTCACGCATGGAGTGGGAGAATGATGCGGCGCTTTTGCAAAAATGGCAAAAAGGAATGACGGGCTATCCGCTGGTGGATGCGGGAATACGCCAACTTTGGCGGACGGGCTGGATGCACAATCGTGTGCGTATGATTGCGGCCTCGTTTTTAATCAAGGATCTGCTGATTGACTGGCGCAAAGGGCAGGAATGGTTCTGGGAAACGCTGGTCGATGCCGATCTTGCCAATAATGCGGCAGGCTGGCAGTGGGTTGCGGGGTGCGGCGCGGATGCTGCGCCGTATTTCCGTATTTTCAACCCTGTCCTGCAGAGCAAAAAATTCGATGCAAAAGGCGCATATATACGGCAATATGTTCCCGAACTGGCGCGGATGCCGGATGCGCATATTCATGCGCCGTGGGAAGCGCCACAGAATGTTTTGGCTGCGGCGGGCGTTGTTTTGGGGCGGGATTATCCTTTTCCGGTCGTTGACCATGCCGTCGCGCGGAACAGGGCGCTGGAAATTTATCAAAAGCGGGTTAAGGGAGGCGCGGCATGACAAAAATCTGCCAAATCGACAATCGTGGGATTGTGTCCGTTGCGGGCGGAGAGGCGGAAAAACTTTTGCAATCTCTCGTGACAAACGATGTCACGCAAATTTCGCCGGGCGGCGCAAGATATGGCTGTCTTTTGACACCGCAGGGAAAGTTTCTGCATGATTTTCTTGTCACGCGGGACGGGGCGGGCATGTTTTTTCTGGAATGCGAGGCTGCGCGTGCGCCGGAGCTGATACGGTCGTTAAAAATCTATGCCATGCGTACCGGAGTTGAAGTTGCGGATGCCTCGGAAGATTACCGGATTTTTGCGGCATGGGATACGGCGGACGGTACGACGCTGCCGCTTGCGGAAATCTGGTATCGCGATCCGCGCCTTGAAGAACTGGGTTTCCGTGCGGTCATTCCGGTGGGGCAAGCCGGTGAAGTTGCTGAAAATGCGGAATTTGCGGATTATGACCGGTTGCGCATCGCTTCGGCCGTGCCGGATGGTAGCCGCGACATGATTCCCCAACGCAGCACGCTGTTGGATCATAATATTGACGAGCTGGGCGGTATTGCGTGGAAAAAGGGTTGTTATGTCGGGCAGGAGGTGACGGCGCGTATGCATTATCGCGGATTGGTTAAAAAGCGGCTTTTGCCCGTCAAATCGCAGACGGGCACGGCGTTGCCGGAAACGGGCGCAGAGGTGACGGATAGTGAGGGGCGCAGGGCAGGAGAAATGCGCAGCATTTGCGGAGATTCCGGGCTGGCGCTTTTGCGGCTTGAAGAAGCGGGAGAGGCGCTTGTCTGCGACGGGGCAAAGCTGGAAGTTTCTGTACCGGAATATTTGCGCAAAAAAATGTAAAAAAACACCGATCAATCTTGCGCGGTTGCGGGAGCTGTGCTACACAGCCTGTGACTAAAGAAGAAAAGACCGTCTTTAAAAGAAAAAACAGGGAAATAAACCGTGTCATCAAGGGCTGAAACAACACGTATCGCAAAACGTTACGCGCG
>SKHU01000043.1 GCA_007116755.1 Alphaproteobacteria bacterium | reverse complement strand
TGTTTATACTCTTTAGGGCTGAACCATGGACGATGAACAACCTTACCGTTGGTTTTGTATGGCGCTGATAAATCCGGAAGGGCGGTAAGCCAGCCATGCCTGACAGCAGTTTTCAGCACCTGTCGCAGGGTCACCAATTCATTATGCAACGTACTTCTTGAGGGTGGTTTGTCTGTAACCGGGCGGTTATCTTTTGCATGAGGGTTGCGTTGGCCTGCCGATTTCATACGATGAAATCTGTATTTTTGTACTTGCCCCGAGGTCACTTCAGAGATCGGGAGTTCTCCAAAAAACGGAACGAGATGGATACGCAGTCGAATGCCATGTCCTTGAATCCAGCGCTTACTGCGTTGCCCTTCGGTGATGACTTCATATTCATCCATAAAAAGGGCTGCGACTTCCGCGAATGTCTTTTCTTGTTTGTTTTCGATTTCACGTTTTAAAAGGCCTGCACGGGATTTGCCGCGCAGTTCAAGGTACCAGTCTTCAGCGATTTCTTTGGCATGGAGTAGGCTGTCTTCTTGTGTGCTTATTCTATGGTTGCGTCCTTCTAAAAAGGTGGAGCATTGCCAGTATCTGCTGCTCTCGCGTTTATATACATGGAGTTTACCACCGAATAACTTATGGGATTGCATAACGACCTCACAAACATGGTTACTGTGTAAGACATGTGTAAGTCCATTATAGCGTGAATATGGTTAATATATGATTGCTAAGTGATTGATTTATTGGTTGCGGGGGCAGGATTTGAACCTGCGACCTTCAGGTTATGAGCCTGACGAGCTACCGGGCTGCTCCACCCCGCGATAGAAAAAACGTCTGCCTGCGCTCTATACGCTAAAAAACGGTTGTTTCAAAGAAAATCCATCCTGAAAATTTAAATCAGATGGTAGAGCCGCATACGAACAAGGCGAAAAATAGCGTAAAAAACAAAAGATTGCAACACTAAAATAAAACTAATTTTTTACCGGAAACAACGGTGTTTTTTCAAGCGTGTTGTTTTAAGTTTAATAATGCTGTCGTGCGCCCGGGCGTGGTGACCAGCGGGCAATCGCCACGCCGGCAACATTTTCAAGTGCGGATACGCGTTCAATTGTTATGCGCAGGCGCAAAGGTCGCGAACTACTTGGCCCACGGCCTTGCAAGGTCAGGACAAAATCAATATCTACAACCCAGCGATAACGGCCATCGACCACTCCGTGCTGTACAAGAACCGGCGCACTGCGTGGCTGCATGCTGAGCACCATATGTCCTTGCTCCAGCGTTTCAATCAGGCGCATTTCCTGCAACATACTCGCAAAACTTTCCCAGCCGTCACGTGTAAAGTGCTGTGTACTGGCTTGTAAACGACGCTGATAATCATGAAAGCCAAAACTCATTGTTTCCATGGACGCATCTACCAGCCATGCGTATAGCTGCGAAGGTGTCATGCTTTGCTGATCCAGCGGTGTCAATTGCAGAATACGTCCGTCAATTGTCGTTGCAAAAAAACGGTTGTCCGGTTTTGTCTGGAACATATAAAAAATAGTTGTAATGATGATGGCCGCCATAATAACAGCATTAAACAGTGCTATCTGGATCAGACGGTAGAATCTATCCCTGTAAAATTCTGTTTGAATTTTTTGCCTGTTCAGCGGCGCTTTGCTGAGGTTTCCCATCTTCTCTTCACCGCGCTTCATCGCGTTCTCGATCATTTCGATCGATTTTGATGACTTGCCCGCGGGTTTCAGATTTTCCTTCGACTTACCGCCGCCGACCTGTTTTTCCATGCCCTTGTCGGTCACTGCAGGGGAGGGGGCGGCTGCACCGTCAGCCGCCTCACTGTCGGGTTCGGTTGCGGCAGTTTCTCCGTCGCCTGCATTCGTATCTGCGGCAGCTTCGCCAGAGGCATCGCCCTGTTGCGCATCGGCAGGCTGTTCGGTTTTGGTATCTTCGCTCTTCTGTTCCGGCGGTGCCCCTCCATCCGGCGGAGTACCGGACCCGGCCGCCATTGCGGCAGCCATGCCGAAACCGCCGTGAGGTGCCGCCGCAGGCGTATCTCCGGACGGCGAATCCGTCGATTGCTGATCTGGATTTCTGTCCTGCATCGTATTTATCAAGCTACCGTATTTTTTGTTTATTTATTAAGCGCATAGAAAAAAACCGCCACTGCGGCACCTTCCATCACAAACAGTCTAGCATGACTCGGCAAAAAGACAAGAGCAAGCGCTTCTTTGTCTTAAATACCTGTCCGCCTTTGATTTTACACACAAAACCCTTAGAAAAGCGTTAAGCCCCGGAGAGTTCCGCAATGATTATCCGACGATTTCCGTCCGGCTGAAGAAAAACTGTATTTCTTTTGCCGCATTTTCAGCGCTGTCAGAGCCGTGAACGGAATTCGCCTCGATAGATTCTGCAAAATCCTTGCGAATCGTTCCTTCTGCCGCATTTGCCGGATTTGTTTCTCCCATTACTTTGCGGTTTAGAGCCACGGCATCTTCCCCTTCCAGAACCTGCACGACAACAGGGCCGGACATCATGAATTCCACCAGATCGTTATAAAACGGGCGTTCTTTATGGACTTCATAGAATTGCTCCGCTTGTCCGCGCGTCAGGTGCAGACGTTTTTGTGCGACAATACGCAAGCCGGCATCTTCAAGGCGTGCGTTGATTTTTCCTGTCAGGTTGCGGCGGGTTGCATCGGGTTTGATAATAGAAAGCGTCTGCTCAACAGCCATTTTTTTCCTCCAAAATACGTCAGTTTTTTACGTTATTGTTTTCAATTGTTTTCATCCATATTCGGGATACACCCGAATCCTGCGCCCCGATATATAACAAGACGGGCGGGAAACGCAACAGTTTTAAGGTATTTAATACGGGTTTTCCTTCGTAAAGGCCGAAATCAGGCGCGAGAGGAAATGCTCGCATTTTTCCAGCTGCTCCAAGGCAATGAATTCATTGGGGCGGTGCGCCTGCTCGATATTCCCGGGCCCGCAAACCACCGTCGGCACGCCAGCCGCATGGAACAGCCCCGCCTCGGTGCCAAAGCTGACTTTTTCCGCACGGTTTGCACCGCTCAGGCTTTGTACGAATACGGCGGCGGGATGGTCATTGGCAATATTGAAACCCGGGACACCGACGGTTTCCTGTATCGTGATGCCGGTTTGCGGGTCGATATCTTTCATCAAAGGTTCAAGATGCCGCCATGCATAATCCCGAATTTCATCAACGATTTCCTCGGGATTTTGTTCGGGGATCGAGCGGATTTCCAGTTCAAACTCGCAGAGATTCGGAACGATATTCAGCGCCGTTCCGCCTTTGACCGTTCCGACATGGACTGTCGTGCAGGGCGGATCAAATTCTTGGTTAAACGGCCCTTCCTTCTGCATGCGGCGGGCAACGGATTTGATATGTGCAATCAGCTCTGCCCCGTATTCCACGGCATTGACACCGTAAGGTGCCAGGGAAGAATGGCATTCCTTGCCGTGAATGCGGCAATCGTAATCCGCCACGCCCTTATGGCCGGTGATCGGTTTCATGCTTGTCGGCTCGCCAACGATGCACAGCCGCGGCGTGATTTCCTGATGGGCGATATGATCGGCAATGCCGCGCGCGCCGATACAGCCGACCTCTTCATCATAAGATAAAGCAAAATGAAACGGTGCTTTCAGCCCCGCATCCAGCATTTCCGGAAGTTTGGCGAGCGCTACCGCGATAAAGCCTTTCATATCCGATGTGCCGCGACCATAAAGCAGATTGTTTTTTTCGATCATTGCAAACGGGTCGCTGTCCCATTTCTGCCCCTCGACCGGCACGACATCCGTATGTCCGGACAACACAACGCCGGGAATGCCCTTCGGGCCGATTGTGGCATAAAGATTGGCTTTTTTCTTTGTCTCGTCATAAATCAGTTCGGAGGATATACCGTAGCCCTCCAGATAATTCTGTACGAAAGAAATCAGTTCCAGATTGGACAAATGGCTGGTCGTATCAAATCCGATCAATCTTTCCAGCATTTCTGTGCTGCCGAGTTTTGCCTTTGCCATAACTGTCACTTCCCTGTTTAAAAAAATTGGATGCATTTCATCTTTGAATGCGCCTTCTTTTTTATAACAATTTGCTTGATGCTGCCAAGCAGTTTCTGTAAAGTGGGGCGCATATCGAAAGCGAAAAAAGTAACCGTGTACATGTAAGGGGGATTGTCCCGTGCCCAGAATTTTAACCCTGTCTTTTCTGTCTTTGTCACTGGCGGCTTTACTAAGTCTTGCCTCCGTCACAGAAGCGCGCGCAGCGCGCTGTTACAACATCAGCCAGTTCGAGGCCGAACAGGGCTTGCGCATTCACAGCGAGTTGATGGTGATCAGCCTGACCTGCCAGCGTATCCCCGGACATGCGGGTTTGTACGACAAATACCAGCAATTTACACAGAAAAACCGTATCTTGCTGGCCGATTACGAAAACCGGCTGATCAGCTATTACAAAAGCAACGGAAGCGCGGCTCCGTCCAAACAACTGCATACGCTGCGTACGGATCTGGCCAACGAGATTTCCCAGCACGCGGTCAGCATGAGTGTAACCAGTTTCTGCTCGCATTTCAGCAGCCGTATCGACCGTGCGTTGAGCATGGATCGTGATACGCTGCAACGCTGGGCGCGCCAGGTCTGGCCGGATCAGAAAACCACAGCGCCTCTGTGCCGTCAGGATGAAGAGACCTTGCGCGCCGCGGCACTGCAACGGCAGAACCCGCAGCGTACGACAATCCGGCGCTGAGCGGCTGTGCCGATGCGGGATTTTATCGACCGTCTGACAGGCGGCATGACCACGGAAGAAAAAATCGGTCAATTGAATCTGATTACGCCCGGCGATTTCACCAATACCGGTGCGGTTATCAATAAAAATGCGGAAGAAACGATACGCCGCGGCAATGCCGGCGGTATTTTCGGCATTTACGGTCCGGACAACATCCTGCCCTATCAAAAAGCAGCTGTTAAAGAATCGCGGCTGAAAATTCCGTTGCTCTGCGGGCTTGATGTGATTCACGGCCACAAGACGATCTTTCCGCTGCCGCTGGCGCTGTCCTGCACGTGGAATATGGAGATGATCGAAGAAACCGCCCGTATTGCCGCCGTTGAAGCGGTTGCCGACGGGCTGAGCTGGGTATTTTCACCGATGGTTGATATCGCCCGCGATCCGCGCTGGGGGCGTATCGCCGAAAGTGCAGGCGAAGACCCGTATCTGGGCGGCGAGATTGCAAAGGCCATGATACACGGCTATCAGGGCGGCGATCTTGCCCGTCCCGAAACGGTTTTGGCCTGCGTCAAACATCTGGCGGCTTACGGCGCGGCAGAGGCGGGACGCGATTACAATACTGTCGATATGGGCCGCCTGCGCCTGTTTGAAACCTATCTGCCGCCCTATCAGGCCGCGATTGAGGCCGGTTGCGGCAGCGCCATGACAGCGTTCAACGATCTTGACGGCATTCCGGCCAGCGCCAATCATTGGCTTTTGACTGGCGTGCTGCGGGAAAAATGGGGATTCGACGGGCTTGTTGTGTCCGATTATACCGCAATCAATGAAATGACTGCGCACGGGCTTGGCGATTTGCAAAACTGCTCGGCGCGCGCTTTGGCCGCCGGATGCGACATGGATATGGTCGGGGAAGGGTTTTTGACAACGTTGCAAAATTCTTTGAAAAACGGCAGCATCACGATGGAGATGATTGATGCCGCCTGCCGCCGCATTCTGGAGGCCAAATACAAACTCGGCCTGTTTGACGATCCCTACCGCTATCTGGACGCAGACGCGCCGTCGCACAAAATTCTGACCGGCAGCCACAGAAAAGCAGCGCGCAAAGCTGTGGCGGAATCCTGCGTTTTGCTGAAAAATGCGGAAAATATTCTGCCGTTGCAAAAATCCGGCACGCTTGCCCTGATCGGGCCGCTGGCCGATGATAGGCGCAACCTGCCCGGCACATGGAGTATTGCCGCCGATTGGCAGGAATGTGTTTCCGTACATGACGGCATCAAAAAACTTGCCGGAGACAGTGTTGACATCCTCCATGCGAAAGGGGCGAATATCGTTGACGATCCGCATCTGGCCGAGCGGCTGAACGTGTTCGGCGAAACCGTCGTAATCGATCCGCGCCCGCCGCAGGAGATGATCGACGAGGCGCTCGCAACGGCAAAACAGGCGGATATTGTCATTGCCGTGCTTGGCGAGGCGAAGGAAATGTCGGGCGAAGCAGCCAGCCGCGCCGATATCGGTCTGCCGGAGTGTCAAAAGAAATTGCTGCGTGCTTTGAAACGCTGCGGCAAGCCGTTGGTGCTGGTGCTGATGTCCGGCCGCCCTCTGACGCTGGCTGAAGAGCACGAAACGGCCGATGCGATATTGATGACATGGTTTGGCGGCACGGAATCCGGCAGCGGTATTGCCGATATTCTGTTCGGTGCGGAAATCCCATCGGGCAAACTGACGGCAAGTTTTCCGGTTCATGTCGGACAAATTCCCGTTTATTATGCACAGCGCCGCACAGGGCGGCCGCCGACCGGCGATCCGCTGGAGAAATTCCGCTCGCGCTATCTGGATATTCCCAACGACTCGCTTTATCCTTTCGGTTACGGGTTGTCTTATACGGAATTTTCTTACGCGCCGCCTGTCGCCGACCAAACGGAATTAAATGGAAGAGATGCAGTTTTGACGCTGCGCGTTGCCGTGACCAATACAGGTGACTGTGACGGATATGAAACCGTGCAGCTTTATATCACCGATCCGGTCTGCAGCATCACACGCCCTGTTAAGGAACTAAAAGCCTTTCAAAAACTGCTCGTCAAAAAAGACGAAACGCGGGATGCTGTTTTTACATTGACTGCCGACGATCTGAAATATCTTAATGCCGACGGTGATGCCGTTTTCGAAGGCGGCGAATTCATTTTGCATACCGGCTCCAATTCCCGCGATACACAGAGGATTTCCATCACGTGGCGCTAAAAAACTGGCGGAATTTCCAGAAATATGTTAATATTACTTTATGCCGAAAAGAGATTTTAAAAAACACGCTGTAAAAAAACGGCTCAGCGATGACGAACTGCTTGATCTTGTGCAAAAGCAGACGCTGAAATATGTCTGGAGTTTCGGTCATCCCGCTTGCGGCATGGTGCGCGAACGCAGCAATGCCGACGATCCGGGATTCCCCTATGATCTCGATACCGTCACAACCGGCGGTACGGGATTTGGTATCATGGCGATGATCGCAGGGGCGGAGCGCGGCTTTCTGAAAAAAGACAAGATCAGAAATCGCATTAACAAAATTGCAGAATTTCTTGAAAAAGCAGATAAATTTCACGGGGTATTCCCACATTTCCTGAATGGGAAAACCGGTAAAACTGTTGCGTTTTCGGAAAAAGACGATGGTGGCGATCTGGTCGAAACCTCGTTTTTGATGATGGGATTATTGACGGCGCGGCAGTATTTTTCCGGCGATAGCGCGGAAGAAAAAACGCTGCGCGACAAAATCAATAAATTATGGGAGGCTGTTGAATGGGACTGGCATACAACAGCCGATCCCGAAAAGCTGATGTGGCACTGGAGCCCCAATCACGGTTTTGATATCGGCCTGCCGCTGGAAGGCTGGAACGAGGCTCTGGTTACCCATGTGCTGGCTTTTTCCTCTCCCACGCATCCGGTTGATAAAAAAATCTATGATGAACACTGGCCGTCGGGTGCACATTTCAAAAACGGACAGGATTATGACGGCATTAAACTCCCTTTGGGGCCGCCCGAGGGTGGGCCGCTGTTTTTTGCGCATTACTCCTTCATGGG
>SKHU01000010.1 GCA_007116755.1 Alphaproteobacteria bacterium | reverse complement strand
GTCAGCGTATCGGACGCGTCGCGGTGTGCGGGTTTATAGACCAAAGCACCGGAGGGGCGGCCGCTGTTTTGTAGCAGCGCCGTATTCCATTTCGCCGCCGCATTATGCTGGTCGATGCTGTACGCCGCCGCTTCCAGCGGACTCATCCCGTACCAGTCGTCCAGCGGGTGAAAACTTTTCAGATGCAGCACCGGCGCATGTCCTGTCACCGGATCGGCTTTAAAATCAATATGCCGCCCGCCCGCCGTATAGCGGTAGGCTTCGGGCACGCCGCCCGCGCCGGGCAGGATTGTCACGCGGTCGGGGCGCAGCGCCCACAGTTCCTGCGGCGTTCCGTCCGCAGGGCCGACGGATTCCAGATAGGCGTTGCCGGAAATCAGATAAAATCCCAGCAGCGTTTCCAGAAACTCCGCCCGCCCCTGCATCGGGTTGGGCTGTTTGAACAGCGCCAGCAGCGGATGATCGTCAAGCCGTGTGCGGCTGCCCTGCCGCCCGCGATAAAGATGCCACGGCACGGCGGCCGCATTCTGGGTGATCAGTTTGATGCAGCGATAGGCGATCACATTCTTGCGGTACGCTTCATCGGCCAGACGGTCATAGCGGCGCGGCGTAAAACGCGGCTGCCCTGCGCCGAACTGCACCAAAAGCGGCGCCGCCGCGCTGGCTTTGATTTCGCTTTTTACCCCGCCGCCACGCAGCCATCCCGCCAATTGCGTTTTCAAACCCATTTTGTTTCTCCTGCAAAAGAAAAAGCGGCGCTGAAAAATCAGGCCGCTTTTTATAAAGACAATTTTGTGATGTTATAAAAACCCTACCGCATTTATTCCCGTTGGTCAAGAAAAAATTGCTGAAATATAAATTTTTTATTTCATTTTTTGCATTCTTACCAGATTTGCGGGCCTTGCGAGGCTTTGCCCAGCATCAATTCGGTCAGCGCCCAGACGCGCGCATCGACGCGGTCGGGGCTTTTGCCGCCTGCGGCATTGCTGCCGCCTGTAAATCCGCACATCTGGTCTTCCAACGCGCCGAACACGCCGGCGTGATGAATGCGTCCGGCCTCGTCCAGTGCCGCGACCGGTTCGGCGCGGGCATATTTGCCGCGGCTGGCATGGACGGCTTTATACGGTATTTTTGCATCGCAGCTGCGCAGAGTCTGCTCCACCATTGCCCCGCCCTGATTGACCTCGGCAACAATACGGTCGGCCTTGTAATCGTGAAAGGCTTTCACCGCCCTCCGCGCCCAGCGCAGCGGCGAATAGCGCCCGCTGAGATCCTCCAGAACATAGCCGTGCCCGTCCTCCCCCAGCCCCGCAACAATGATGCCGGTTTCGTCATTCCGTGCGCCGTGTCCCGCTGCGGGATCAATCGCCACCACCACCCGCATAAGCGGCGGCACGGCGTTTTTGCGCACGCGGTTTTTCTCCAGCATCGCCCGCGTCCAGAGCGCTCCGGGGCGGTCGCTGTGAAACGCTTCCTCCACCGTTGCCGGATATTCGCGGCGGAACGCCCAGACCCCGCCCAGCTCGCCGATGCGCGCGCGCCGCCACAGCATCTGTGCCGCCGTCAGATTGTGCCGTTGTTTGTAATCTTCCTCCTCTGCCGAAAGCACCGTTTTTTCGGGCAGTTCCAGACGGTATTCCGGCTGCCAGAACCACGGCACGAAAATCAGGCGGTAGGGAATTTCGCCGCTTTGCGCGGCCATACACATGCTGTAAAACAGCCCTTCCGCGCCGTCTGCCGTGCTTTCAAGAATAATCTCCGTGCCTTTCATATCCGGCACAGCCTGCAAGATGCCCGCCATATGCGTTGTTGCCCGTGGCCAATAAGCGACTTCCGAGCCGTGGAAAAACTGCAGCGTCTGCGACCGCCCGACCCCCGACGAACCCGCCGATCCGCAACGCAGCGCCGAATCCAGCCGCCCGAACACAATCTCCTCCGCATTCTCCGCCGTTGCCCGCGGCCGTACAAGATACGGGCATTCGCGGTGAAAACGCTGCACGATCTGCAGCAGATTGCGCGAGGCCTCCTCCAGATGCGTCAGCACAAAGCCGCGCGCACCGAAAGAATGCGTGATTTTCCAGTAAAACCGCGCCGCAACATAGGTCGAGCAGCCCTGCTGCCGCCCTTTCAGAATCAGCGCACGGATGCGCCCCGTCTTTTGTTTCTGCGCCTCCAGCTCTTTGTGGATATGGCGCTGCGCACGGTTCAGCACAAAAGGCGCAACACCGCCCGTTTTCAGGCGGATTTTCAGGCATTTTTTCGCGTAATGCGGAAAATCGTCTTTCAGCCGCTGCCGGATGCGGCGTTCAAATTCATTCATCATGCCTCTGCGTGATCCGGAAATTTTTCCAGCATCTCCGCCAGAAACGCCGCGCGGGGCGGCGGGGCGGGCGGGCGCATGCCGCAGCGATATTGCGCATAGCCTTCCAGCGCATCGGCAATATCCTGCAGACCGGCCTCATGCCAGAATATATGCGGCGGCCAGCCCAGCGCGCCCAGACAAAACGCCGCGATTTTGCGGTAATCCGTCACAGCCCCGCACAGCGGGGCGCCCCCTCCCCCGCCGGTGCGCCCTCCTGTTTTTTTGCGCCGAGCGAGTCCAGCCCCGTCAACAGCGGCGCACAGATTTGCAGCAGCAAAAGCTGCATCTGCACCGCGCCTTTGGCGAAAATTTCTGCGGCGATCTCCTCCTCCGTAGATTCGGGCAGCAGGACCGCAAAGGCCGCGCAGAGCCCGCCGAGCGTCAGGCGATTGGCTTCGATTTTTTCAACCATATGCCATAACCCGCCCTGCGACTCCTCCAGCGCGGCAACCGTCGCCATCACCGGTTTAAAACGCCGCTCTGCCCCCGCAAAACCGAACAGAATTTCCCCTTGTGCCGTCACCGTGACTTGCGTTTGTTCCATTGTCCTGATCCTTTTCTTTAAACAAATAAACTGTCATTCCCGCGCAAGCGGGAATCTTTTGAACCTGCATCAAAAAGCGTTACAAGATGCCCGTTTACACGGGCATGACAATTTTATGAAGGAACACGCACATGCCTATTCCAGCTCCCGCAACGCCTCTTCATGCGTCTTCAGATGTTCCAGCATTTCCTCTTTGCCGATCTTGCGTTTTTGCGCCTCGGCGGCCGCGGCCACATCCGGCACGCATTTTTTCAGCAGCGCCAGCGCCGCGCGCAGCTGCGTCGCACTCATCTCCGTGCCGTGCAATATATGGTCTTCCAGCGCCGCGATAATCGCATCCAGATTGATGCGCGCGCAGAAATCTCCGTCGCCGTTTCGGTCTGTCATGGTCAAATGAGGAAATTTGTGGATGTTGGAATAAACCTTAACGAAATATTCCCCGAATGTCAATAAAAAATTGCGTTTTTGTAAATTTTTATGCGGATTTCTTCGTTTTCGCCTGCGCCAGCAGCGGTTTCAGGAAAGCGCCGGTATAGCTTTCCGGCCGTTTGACAATTTCCTCCGGCGTTGTCTGGGCGATGATTTTTCCGCCTTTATGCCCGCCTTCGGGGCCGATATCGACAATCCAGTCCGCGGTTTTGATGACGTCAAGATTATGTTCGATCACCACAACCGTATTGCCCTGATCAACCAGATGATGCAGCACCTCCAGCAATTTGCGTACATCCTCGAAATGCAGCCCCGTTGTCGGCTCATCCAGAATATACAGCGTCCGCCCTGTCGAACGTTTGGACAGTTCTTTGGACAGTTTTACCCGCTGCGCTTCGCCGCCCGAAAGCGTTGTTGCGCGCTGTCCGATATGGATATAGCCCAGCCCGACCTGCATCAGCGTGTCCATTTTGCTTTTGATCGACGGCACGGCTTTGAAAAATTCCAGCCCTTCCTCCACCGTCATATCCAGCACATCGGCAATGGATTTGCCGCGATATTTGATCTCCAGCGTTTCGCGGTTATAGCGCCGCCCCTTGCAGGTATCGCAAGTGACATGCACATCGGGCAGGAAATGCATTTCAATGCGGATCACCCCGTCGCCCTGACAGGCTTCGCAGCGCCCGCCACGTACGTTACAGGAAAACCGCCCCGGCCCGTAGCCGCGCGCCTTTGCTTCGGGCAGTCCTGCAAACCAGTCACGAATCGGTGTAAACGCGCCGGTATAGGTGGCGGGGTTGGAGCGCGGCGTGCGTCCGATCGGCGACTGGTCAATATCGATCACCTTGTCGAGGTATTCCAGCCCGCGCAATTCCTTATATTCCCCCGGCGTCTGCCGTGCCTTCATCAACTGCCGCGCGGCAGCGGTATAAAGCGTATCGATAATCAGCGAGGATTTGCCGCCGCCCGACACGCCCGTAATACAGGTGAATGTGCCCAGCGGAATTTTGACATCGACATTTTGCAGATTGTTATGCACAGCCCCCGTCAGCGTCAGATATTCGGTGCGTTTTTTGCCGCCTGTGGCGGCGATCTGCTTTCCCGTGCGGCGTTTTTGCGGCACGGCGATTTCCCGCCGTCCGACAAGATATTCTGCCGTAATGCCTTTGCCGGCCGCAATGACTTTTTCCGGCGTGCCTTCCGCCACCACCGTGCCGCCGTGAATCCCCGCACCCGGCCCCATATCGATCAGATAATCGGCGCTGCGGATCGCATCCTCGTCATGTTCGACGACCAGCACGGTATTGCCCATATCGCGCAGTTTTTTCAAGGTGTCCAGCAACCGGCTATTGTCGCGCTGATGCAACCCGATCGACGGTTCGTCCAGCACATAAAGAACTCCCGTCAAACCCGACCCGATCTGCGAGGCCAGACGGATGCGCTGGCTTTCCCCGCCCGACAGCGTGCCGGACATGCGCGACAGGCTGAGATAATCCAGCCCGACATTGTTCAGAAATTCCAGCCTCTCGATGATCTCTTTCAAAATCCGTCCGGCAATTTCATTCTGTTTTTCGCCGAGTTTTTTCGGCAGTGCGGAAAACCATTTCAGCGCCTCTTCAATCGACAGCAGCGAAATCTCGCCGATATGTTTTTTGGCGATTTTGACCGCCAACGCCTCGGCTTTCAGACGGAAACCGTTGCATGCGCCGCAGGTGCGGCTGGACTGGTAACGCGACAGCTCCTCCCGCATGCGCGGGCTGTCGGTTTCATAATAGCGGCGGCGCAGATTGGGAATAATCCCTTCAAAAGGCTGCACGACCTCATAGCGGCGGATGCGGTCGCCTTCATAGACCATGGAAATTTCTTCCTCCCCCGAACCGTATAAAATCGCCTCGCGCACGGATTCGGGAATTTCCTGCCACGGCGTTTTCATCGAGGTTTTATAATGATCGCACAGGCTTTTCAGCGCCTGCAGATAATACGGTGACGACCATGCCGGAATCGCACCGTCGGCCAGAGAGAGCGTGTCATCCTCGATCAGAAGTTCGGGATCGAACCGCATCTTGCTGCCCAGCCCGTCGCAATCGGGGCAGGCGCCATGCGGGTTGTTGAAGGAAAACAGCCGCGGTTCGATTTCGGGAATCGTAAATCCGGAAACAGGGCAGGAAAACCGCGCCGAAAACAGCGTCTGATCGCCGCTGTCGGCGTTTTCGGCAATCAGCAGCCCGTCGGAAAGCTCCAGCGCGATCTCCACCGAATCCGCCAGACGCGTTGCAATATCCGCACGCACCACCAGACGATCCACAACGACTTCAATATCGTGTTTGATTTTTTTGTCCAGTTCCGGCGTTTCGCCTATTTCATAGATCTGCCCGTCAATCTTGACGCGCTGGAAACCTTTTTTCTGCAATTCGGCCAGTTCTTTTTTGTATTCGCCCTTGCGGCCGCGCACGATCGGCGCCAGCAGATACAGCCGCGTGCCCTCCCCCATTGCCAGCACGCGATCGACCATTTCACTGACGGTCTGGCTGGTGATCGGCTCACCCGTTGCGGGGGAATAGGGAATCCCGACCCGCGCCCAGAGCAGCCGCATATAATCGTAAATCTCCGTCACCGTCCCGACGGTGGAACGCGGATTGCGCGAAGTCGTTTTCTGCTCGATCGAAATGGCCGGCGACAGCCCTTCAATGGAATCGACATCGGGTTTTTGCATCATCTCCAGAAACTGCCGCGCATAGGCGGACAGGCTTTCGACATAGCGGCGCTGACCTTCCGCATAGATCGTATCGAAAGCCAGCGAGGATTTCCCCGACCCTGAAAGCCCCGTAATCACGACAAGCCTGTCCCGCGGAATATCGACATTGATATTCCGCAGATTATGCTCGCGCGCGCCGCGCACGCGGATATGGGCGTTATACTCGCTCATTCTCGGTTTTCCTCACTATCCGCGCAAAATAGCAGTTTGCTTGCCATATGCAAGATTATTTTGTATAGTGCCTTCATCAACCATCACCTAAAACCCTAAAGGAGAAGCCCCGATGAAAGACGTTACACCGAAAAACTTTATGTGCCACACCTCCAGCTGCTGCCCGGCGGTTCTGGAGAAGGAAAACGATTCTTACGTGATTATCGGCAAAAAGCTGACGACGGAAGAACAGCAGCAACTGTCCGGTCGCATCGCCGAAGATGAATATGTCGTGGAAGTGCCCAAAGGCATGATCGACGAGCTGATCGCCGCCAACCAGAAATAAGCGGCACTGCAACAGCAAAATAAAAAATCAAAAGACGCGGCGGGCGCATATACCCGCCGCGTTTTTTTACAGCACCTCCTTCGAATCTGCCTGTCATCCCGCTGTTTTCCCCGCTGATTCCCAAAAATAGAACTATTTTCCATAAAAAAATATCATTTTTGTCGATGGATTTTTTCTCCTTATTTACAATTAGATATGTTTATTTCATTGCCTGTGCGTTTGACAATGGTCATCAACAAGCGTAATCTTAATATTATGTTAATACTTTTGAAGAGGTATTACAGAAAACAGCGGTGTAAACGGAAACAGGTGTAATAAGGGGAGAGTGTCATGAAAAGCAGCAAAATGGATGAGTTGATCGCAGGGTTGAAAGAACACGATCAGGAGCTTAAAAAACGGTCGGCCGAACACGCGGAAAAAATGGAAACTGCCTATCGCAGTATTCGCGAGAACAGCGCTTTTATCAACGCGATGAATGCAGGTACGGGCAATACGGGTCATACAAATGAGCTGGCTCATTTGAATAGCGGCAAAGAATGTAAACTCAACGAAGAGTTTGAAAGAAAATGCGCGGCCAACAAACGGCGGCTGGTCAATTTGTGGTTAAACCTGCAACTTTCCCGCCGCCTCCGGAACAAAGCCGCCGGCAACAATCAGCCGCGGGGCAAGCGCAATTTTTCGAAATAACAACGTGTTTTTTTAATAATCGTTACAGTAAAGGGGAGTTAATATGATGAGTAATATGGATTGTAAAGCAAAAGATATGCGCGAAGAGTTTGAAAAAAGGCATGAGGCAAGACGGCAACAGCAAAAATCTGTTGAAGCAAAAATACAGATTGCAAACCGCCATATGCATGAAGCATCAGCCAGAGGGAAAACGTCAATAGTAAACTTCCTCCAAAAGCTCTTGTAACATTCGGAGCGCTTAAAAAACAGCAGAGAGTTATAAATTAAAAGCGCGGCAGATTGCCGCGTTTTTTTATTTATCCTTGTCTTCCACTGTCAAAATTGTACAGAATGAATAAAGATGAATACGGGAGAATTTTGGCGCACACCCGCCGGAACAGAAATAAATTTAATTATTGCAGATTATCATGAAGACGGAATTTCCTGTCAAATTGAGAAAAAAACCGGGTCAGAAGGTTATTCTGTTCTTTGTTTTATCATGGGCGGCCGGTTTCAGCCTTTCCGTTCTGGATATGAATCCGGCAGCGGCAAAAGATTTTTCCGATATGCTGGCCGCGCGGGATGATATTTCTCCTGC
>SKHU01000110.1 GCA_007116755.1 Alphaproteobacteria bacterium | reverse complement strand
AATCCGCGCGTAATCGTCGAATTCCTCCGGTGTGACGAATTTTGCAACGGCGGCGTGTTTTTTTGTCGGCTGAAGATACTGGCCGATGGTGATGAAATCGACATCGGCGGCGCGCAGATCATCCATCACCTGCATGACTTCTTCGCGGCTTTCGCCCAGCCCGACCATAATGCCGGATTTGGTGAAGATCGACGGGTCAAGTTTTTTAACCTCCTGCAGCAGCGACAGCGAGGTAAAATAGCGCGATCCGGGGCGGATCGACGGGTAAAGCCGCGGCACGGTTTCCAGATTGTGATTGAACACATCCGGACGGGCCCGGGCAATCGTGTCGGCTGCACCCTGTTTGTCGCGGAAATCGGGCGTGAGAATCTCGATTGTCGTTTCCGGCGCTTTCATGCGGATCGCCTTGATGGTTTTGACGAAGTGATCCGCGCCGCCGTCGGGCAGGTCGTCACGATCGACCGAAGTGACAACAACATGTTTCAGCCCCATTTTTTCAACGGCGACACCGATGCGCAGCGGTTCATACGGGTCAAGCTTGTCCGGCTTTCCGGTCGCCACATTGCAGAAGGAGCAGGCGCGGGTGCAGATTTCTCCCAAAATCATGAATGTGGCATGTTTTTTTGTCCAGCACTCACCGATATTCGGGCAGGCGGCTTCTTCACAGACTGTCGTCAGGTTCAGATTGCGCATGATTTTGCGCGTGTCGTGATATTCTTTGGAGACAGGCGCCTTCACCCGGATCCATGACGGTTTCTTCTGGATCGGGTTATCGGGTCTGTTGCGCTTTTCCGGATGGCGGTGTTCGCGCGTTTTTTCCGTTGTATTTTGTATCTCTTCCATGTTCGGCAATCTAAAGAGAGTCGGGCAAAAATGCAAATCTATTTCACGTATTGCCGCAAAAAATACACACGGTTTTCCATGCTGGAATCATGCGGCAAGATAGGGTAGAGTTTCTGCCATGACGATTTCATTTGAACTCAGTGATGACCAGCAGGCGTTCCGCGATGCGGCGCGTGATTTTGCTGCGGGCGAGATGGCGCCGCATGCGGCGCGCTGGGATGCGGAGGCGTATTTCCCTGTCGATGTTATCCGCAAAGCCGGAGAAACCGGATTTTGCGGCATGTATTGTCCGGAAGAATTCGGCGGCACGGCGCTGACGCGGCTGGATGCGGCGCTGATTGTCGAGGAACTGGCCGCAGCCTGTCCGTCGACGGCCGCCTATATCACCATTCACAATATGACGGCGTGGATGCTCTGCCGATGGGGAGGGGGGGCGCTGAAAAACGAATGGGCGGCGGCGATGACGGCGGGAGAGAAGCTCGGCTCCTATTGTCTGACGGAACCTGCCAACGGCTCGGATGCGGCCAATCTGAAAACCCGCGCGGAAAAAACAGAGGGCGGCTGGAAAATTTCCGGCGCAAAATCCTTTATTTCCGGTGCGGGCGCAACGGATATTCTGATTGTGATGGCACGCACGGGCGGAGAGGGGGCGAAGGGCATTTCCGCCTTTGCCGTCGATGCAAAAACGGACGGCATCTCCTGCGGACGCAAGGAGGAAAAACTCGGATGGAACAGCCAGCCGACGCGCGGCATCACCTTTGATAATGTATTTGTGCCGGAGCATGCGCTGCTGGGCGAGGAAGGCGGCGGATTTAAAATCGCCATGCAGGGGCTGAACGGCGGACGCGTCAATATTGCCGCCTGCTCGCTGGGCGGCGCGTGCGCGGCTCTGGAGGCGGCGCTTGATTATATGCGGGAACGCAAACAATTCGGCCGGGCACTGGCGGAATTTCAGGCACTGCAGTTCAAGGCGGCGGATATGGCGACAAAGCTGGAAGCGGCGCGGCTGATGGTCTGGCGCGCGGCGCAGAAGCTGGATACGGGTGCGCCCGATCTGGTTGCGGCTTGCGCGATGGCCAAACAATTTGCGACCGATCTCTGTTTTGATATCGTCAATGATGCGCTGCAACTGCACGGCGGCTATGGATATATGAAGGATTATCCGGTGGAAAAATTGCTGCGCGATTTGCGCGTACACCAGATTCTGGAAGGCACGAACGAGATTATGCGCGTGCTGATCGCGCGGGAAATTCTGACGGCATAAATTTTTTAAGAAGGGATTTTTCAAGAATGGATAAAAAAATTGCATTTGTCGGTCTGGGCAATATGGGCGCACCGATGGCGGAAAATCTTGTCAGGGCGGGGCTTGATCTGACGGTTTATGATCGCGTGGCGGAGGCCGTTGCAAAACTTTCCGCAGCAGGCGCAAAAGCCGCGGAAAATATCGGGGCGGCGGTCAAAGGGGCGGAAATTGTAATCACCATGCTGCCGGGCGATGAAGCGGTGCGCCGCGTTTATCTTGGAGAGAGCGGCGTTCTGGTGCATGCAAAAACGGGGGCGTTGCTGATTGATTGCAGCACGATCAATGCGCAGACCGCGCGCGAAGTTGCTGTGGCGGCGCAGGAAAGAGGTTTCCGCATGATCGATGCGCCGGTGTCAGGCGGCACGGCGGGAGCGGCGGCAGCGACGCTGACCTTTATCTCCGGCGGTGCCGCGGAGGATATTGATGCTGCGCGTCCCGTGCTGGAGAAAATGGGGAAAAAGATTTTCCGTGCAGGGGAAAGCGGCGCGGGGCAGGCGGCAAAAATCTGCAACAATATGCTGCTGGCCGTGATGATGATCGGCACAAGCGAGGCGCTCAATCTCGGCGCGGCCAGCGGGCTTGACCCGAAAGTCTTGTCGGAGATTATGCTGCAAAGCTCCGGCCGCAACTGGGTGCTGGAGGTCTATAACCCTGTTTCCGGCGTGATGGAAAATGTTCCTGCCGCGCGCGGTTATACGGGCGGTTTCGGCACCGATCTGATGGTCAAGGATCTGGGCATTGCAATGGAAACGGCAGAGACCACGGAGGCGGCGACACCGCTGGGCGCGTATGCGCTTGATCTTTACCGCCGCCACAGCGCGGCGGGAAACGGCACGCTCGATTTTTCCAGTATTTTAAAACTGATTGAAAGTCAAAAGCTTGCAAGACTCGGCTGATGTGTAAAATTAGGCGCCGGTCAGGCTGACGACGCGGGTGGCGGCAATGTCGCTGATTTCCGCAACCGCCTCGCCCAGCAGGCGCAGCCCTTCCTCGCAAGACAGGCTGTGATCACCGTCTTCGACATAGCGGATATCGACATCTTTCGCGGCGACCAGCTTGCTGATGCGCACCGATTTTGCCCAGGGCACGATATCGTCCTTTTTGCCGTGCAAAAGCCGGATCGGGCAGCGGATATCGATCAGTTCGCCGCCCAGCAGCAAATGTTTGCGTCCTTCCTTGATCAGGTTTTCGGTCACCGGATAGGGGTCTGTATAATTTGAGGGCAGATAGACGACCCCTTCTTCGGAGAGTTGCCGTTTTTCATCATCGGAAAGGCGGCCGTAATAGATTTCCTCGGTAAAATCGGGGGAGGCGGCAATTCCGACCAGCCCCGCAACACGTTCGGGACGTTTCAGGGTCAGCAGCATCGCAATCCAGCCGCCCATGGACGAGCCGACAAGTATTTGCGGACCCTCGGTTAGATTATCCAGCACATGCAACGCGTCATCCGCCCACTGCCCGATTGTGCCGTCGATAAACTTGCCGCTGGACGCACCGTGGCCGGTATAGTCAAAACGCAGATAACCCTGTCCGCGTTCGGTGCAGAATTCTTCCAAAAATGTAGCCTTGCCGCCCGTCATATCCGACATAAATCCGCCGCAGAATATCACGCCGGGCAGATCGCTGTTTTTGGCTGCGGTTTTGTGATAGGCGATTTCAGTGCCCGTTTCGGGCGAGAATTTCTGTAAGGCCATGACAAAAACGTCCCCTTTTTGTTAAATCAGTCGAACATGAAGGATATGTTTAAAACGGAATATCGTCGTCGATATCGCCAAGCTGCGGCGCTGCCGCGCCAGATGCGGCTACCCCTCCCGCACCGGCGGCAGATGCCTGCTGCGGCCGGTCTGAATAGCCGCCGTCATCATTGCCGTAAGATGCGCCGCCTTCATTGCGGCCGTCAAGCATGACAAGCTTGGAATCAAAACCCTGCAGGACGATTTCCGTTGTGTATACGTCGCGCCCGTCTTTTTCGTATTTACGGGTTTCAACGCGGCCTTCGATATAGACTTTGGAGCCTTTTTTCAGATAGCGCTCGACAACGCCGACCAGCCCGTCGCTGAAAATAACAACGCGGTGCCACTCGGTTTTCTCGCGGCGTTCGCCGGTCGCTTTGTCGTTCCAGCTTTCGGAGGTCGCCACCGACAGGTTGGCGACACGTCCGCCATTCTGCATGGTGCGCACTTCCGGATCGCGCCCCAGATTTCCGACCAAAATAACCTTATTGACGCTGCCCGCCATCGCAATACTCCTTCTCGTTTAAAATTTTTCAGTTGATTCTGCCCCTAAAGCATAACGCTGCGTTTTCGGAAATGCAACAGGACTGCGCTTTTAGGGTCAAAATGCGGCAAGTCCCGTTTGTGCCCGTCCAAGGATCAGCGCATGGATGTCGTGCGTGCCTTCATACGTATTCACCGATTCCAGATTCATGACATGGCGGATAACGTGATATTCATCGGCAATGCCGTTGCCACCGTGAATATCGCGGGCAATCCGGGCGATATCCAGCGCCTTGCCGCAATTGTTGCGCTTCATCAGCGAAATGGCTTCCGGCGGACAGTTGTTTTTGTCTTTCAGCCGCCCAAGCTGCAAGGCCCCCTGCAGCCCCAGCGCGATTTCCGTCTGCATATCGGCGAGTTTTTTCTGCACGAGCTGCGTCGCCGCCAGCGGTTTTCCAAAAATCATGCGGTCAAGCGCATATTGCCGCGCGGCATGCCAGCAGAACTCCGCCGCGCCCATCGCGCCCCATGAAATGCCGTAACGCGCATTGTTCAGACACATAAACGGGCCTTTCAGGCCGCGAATATCAGGAAAGGCGTTTTCCTCCGGCACGAAAACATCGGCCATCGAAATCTCGCCTGTTTCCGAGGCACGCAGCGAAAATTTGCCTTCGATCTTCGGTGCCGTCAGGCCTTTCATGCCTTTTTCAAGGATAAAGCCGCGGATATCCCCCGCATCATCTTTTGCCCAGACGACGAATACATCGGCGATGGGGGAGTTGGTAATCCACATTTTGCTGCCGTTTAAAATATAGCCGCCATCGGCTTTTTTGGCGCGGGTTTTCATTGCCGCCGGATCGGACCCCGCATCGGGTTCGGTCAGCCCGAAACAGCCGACCCATTCGCCTGTGGCCAGTTTCGGCAGGAATTTCTGTTTCTGGTCTTCCGTGCCGAAAGCATAAATCGGATACATGACCAGAGAGGATTGCACCGAAAAAGCGGAGCGGTATCCGGAATCGACGCGCTCGACCTCCCGTGCAATCAGCCCGTAGGCGACATAACCGATTCCCGCGCAGCCGTATCCCTCCAGCGTGCAGCCAAGAAATCCCATATCGCCCATCTCGCTTAAAATTTCACGGTCGAATTTTTCATGGCGGTTGGCCTCCAGCACACGCGGCATCAGCTTGTCCTGACAATAGGCACGCGCCGCATCGCGGATCATGCGCTCCTCCTCCGTCAGCTGACCGTCCAGAAACAGGGGGTCCTCCCATTGAAAAGCGGCGCGGATCGGGGCGTTTTTTCCGTTCTGTCCGGCAGGCTGTGCAGTCTGTACGGTCATTGTTCTTGTCCTTGTCTTGCGTTATAATTCTGTGGAACAAGGGCTATCATACACGAGAAAAGAGAGGGGGAAAAGAGCGGAATATGGCACAGAATTCGCCGCTGACGGGGCGGGAGATCATTATTGAATTTATTCCGCTGGGCAATGTCATGAGGGTATCCGCGATCGATGCGGCAACCCTGACCGAGGTCGTGATACAGGGACCGCTGACGGCGGAGCAGACGGTATTGGAACGCAATGCCGTCAAAAAACTGGAATACGTTTTGCGTAAAAAGGGGCATATTGATTGATTTCCCTATGTGCTGCCGATTAATAAAATTGCGTATAAAGCATAGCCATTCTTAGTAAAACTCTGTTAAAATATGAAATCGGGTTGCGTCGCGGGTGCGCGGTCTTTTGTCCGTTCCGGATCAAAACGCATATAACAATTTTCGGGAGAGAAACACAGCATCATGGCCGAAGACGATCTTGAGCAGGATCTGGAAGCCGTCGCCGACGCGGCGGAGCCTGTTGAAACAAGCGGCGCAGGGAAGAAGCTGTTGCTGTTTGTATTGATGCCCCTTCTGGTTCTCGGCGGCATCGCGGCAGGTTTGCATTTCACCGGAACGCTGGATAAAATCCTGCGCAAGGGGCCGGATTGCGCGGCAATTCTGCGGGCGATCGAAAGCGGCGAGGCCGGCGAAGATCTGGGGAATATTCCGCCGGAATGTCTTGTTGCCGATGAAGACGGTGTGACGGCACTGCCGCCGGGTCTGTTTTTTTCCGTGCCGAATATTATTGTCAATTTCAGCGGCGAGGGCGGACGGCCGAGTTTTCTGAAACTCTCCGTCCAGATCGAAGTCGGCAGCAATGCCGAAAAAGCAAAACTTGAAGAAGCGCTGCCCCGCATTGTAGATCATTTCCAGACCTATCTGCGTGAATTGCGTCTGGAGGACATGCAGGGATCGGCCGGGCTTTACCGCATGCGGATCGAGCTTAAATCGCGCGTATCCAGCGCCGTTCCGGGCGTTGAGGTGCGCGATATTCTGTTTCAGGAGATATTGATACAGCAATGAGCGATGAAGATAACGACGGCGTAGAAAACCAGCAAAGCGCTGCAGCATCTCCGGCAGCGGAGACGCCGTCTGCCGAATCTGCGGAAAAACCGCTTTCCGAAGAGCTTGAGGACGAGGACGGGCGTATCCTCGATCAGGAGGAGATCGATGATCTTCTCGGCTTTGATGAAGATTCAGCCAGCGGCGACACATCCGGTATCATGGAATTGATCAACTCCGCGCTGGTCAATTACGAACGCCTGCCGATGCTGGACATTGTTTTTGACCGTCTGGTGCGGTTGATGTCCACAAGCCTGCGCAATCTGACATCCGACAATGTCGAAATCAGTCTGGACCACATTTCCAGCGTGCGTTTCGGCGATTATCTCAACTCCGTCCCCCTGCCGGCAATGCTGTGCATCTTCAAGGCCGAGGAATGGGACGATTACGGTCTGCTGGTTGTGGACAGCGCCCTGATCTATTCGATTGTTGACGTATTGCTGGGCGGCCGCCGCGGCACATCGGCCATCCGTGTTGAAGGACGGCCTTACACGACAATTGAAACAACGCTGATCGAACGCATGGTCAATGTCATTTTAGGGGATATGACCTCGGCCTTCGATCCGCTCTCGCCCGTGAATTTTCGTCTGGAGCGTATCGAAACCAATCCGCGTTTTGCAACAATCACCCAAGGCAATAATGCCGGTGTTCTGACGCGGATGCGGATTGATATGGGCGACCGCAGCGGTCGTGTGGAAATCATGCTGCCCTATGCAACACTGGAGCCGATCCGTGAATTGCTTTTGCAAATGTTCATGGGGGAAAAATTCGGACAGGATTCGATCTGGGAAAGCCACCTGACCAACGAACTCTACCAGACCGATATCGAATTACAGGCGGTTTTAGGGGAAACGACCGTATCGCTGAACGATATTTTAAACTGGGAGCCGGGCGTAACCGTCATGCTGAATACCCGTGTCGAGGATGAAATCGAACTGCGCGTCGGGCAGCATCCGATGTTTACCGCCAAAACAGGCCAGCGGCAGGGACGCGTTGCGGTAAATATCGAAACCTATATCGAGCCGGGGGCAAAGAATTCATGACGGCGCTTGTTTATACCGGTCTGGTTT
>SKHU01000142.1 GCA_007116755.1 Alphaproteobacteria bacterium | reverse complement strand
CCGGCACCGCCGCCGCCGCCGCCGCCTGCACCGCCGCCGCCGCCGCCGCCTGATCCGGCTCCGGCACCGCCGCCGGGTAGAACGCCGCCCGTTACGGTCAGCGGACTACCGCCGAGATGGCCGACAAAAAAGCCGCCGCCGATCCGTGCGGCAAGATGCGTTTCGCCCCAATCGGCATATGTGCCGTTGCTGATAGCGCTGTCTGTGATGCCGCCGATCAGATCGGCTTTCAACAAATGCACCCAGAACAGTGTTGTTTCATTATCCGGACCACCCGGAAGAGGGTTGGTCAAGGTAATCGCCGATGTCAGTACGGCGCTGTTCGCTCCGCCGATCAGGCCGTCGCTGGCGCCGGCAGGTTCCGGATCGCAGAGAAGGGTACAGCCCGGGATGCGGGCGGAGGCATTGAACATATCGCCCGGCAATTGATCGTATGTATCCCGAAAGGTTGTGACGGCAGATTCGACGGCATTAATCTGTGCAATCGTGGAGGCAACACGGGCATTATCCATGATTTGCCGTCCTTTCAGCGTACCGCCGATCAAAATGCCGATAATCGCCATGACAATCGCCAGTTCAACAAGGGTAAAACCGTGCTGCATAGAGATCGGTCGGGCAGGATACCGTATTTTTTTTTGTCCATGTAAAAGCATATATATGTTTTTCTCATATTAACAAATAATTACACTTCCCATTATGCGGCAAAAAGATAAAAAAAAGATTTCTATTGTATAGAAATGCTCCTCATTTCGTTTCTTTGAGGGATGCGGGAGGGGGGATTACGAGAGTTTTTGGTTGCGGTAAGCGGAAGGGGACAGCCCTGTCATGGTTTTGAAAACACGGTTGAAAGAGGGCAGGGAGTTGAATCCAACCTCAAACGCAACGGTCTGTACCGGAATTTCCGGATTTTCCAGCATGCGTTTGGCATCTTCCACGCGGTGTTCGTTCAGAAGTTGCGGGAAGCTTTTGTCGAAAGCCGTATTGATGATGGCGGAAAGCGCGTTTTCCGAGATGTTAAGCTCCCGCGCGAGATCGGCGCGGCTAAAGCTCTGTTCGTGATACAGTTTATCGAGTGTCATCAATTCATGAATTTTTTCGGCAATCGCATATTCTGCAGGGCTGAGTTCGCCGGTATTGGCGGGTTTGCGCTTTTTATCCTCACTGCGCAGATCAAGCGCAGGCGGATAAATGCGGAAAAACATCGTTGTGGCCAGATAGCTGAAACTCAACCCGATAATGACCAGAAGCGCATCGGCCGAATCTGTTGGAAGTTCCGGCTGGGCAGCACGGTAAATGTTGATGGCGATAGCGCCGAGATTGGTGACAATCAGGCTGATCACAAGCCAATAGCGTTCATAACCGCCCTGTTTACGGCTTTTGATCTCCTCAAAAATATGCGAATGCCCGAACAAAAGCAGCAGGCTGACCGCACCGACGATGCCGCTCCCCAGATGCAGAAATTCATATATCTCGCGGCAGTCGCGTATCGACGGAGATTCGCAGACATGTCCGATGTTGTTGGCACCGAAAACCGCGATGGCGACAAAAAGCGGGAGGATAACGACCCAGTAATGTTTGAAACGGGTCGCCTGTCCGGTGGCGATTTGCAGAATCAAGAGATAGCTGAACGGCGGAACAAGCGCCCATCCGCCCCAGAGAGCCAAGCGGATTGTCTCTTCAAAATCTTCCAGACGCAGGGCGAATTGCATGCAGAACGCACAGGCGAGCGTCAGAAAATAGAAAACAGGCAAGACGGCCTGTCTTATATTATAAAGCCGCAGAAGGATATAAGTTATGATCAGCAGGCATTGCGCCAGGCCGGTGATGGCCAGCCATTCAATCAGGATAAAGGAAATATCAAAAAAAATAGACATATCTTTGTCCGGAAAGAGATTGAAAAAGATGCGGGAGAATTCTCCCCACTTTTCAGTCTAGCCTTTTATTGCGGAACAGTCACGAGCGTATCGCCGATTTCATCCTCCGCAACGCCAAGCTGTTCAATCAGGTAGGAGCGTATAAAATTTATTTCTGCCGGATGAAGATTGTGGTCGGTCAGCAAAACTGCTTCCAGCAACGCGCGTGCGGCGGATTGCTCATCCAGTGCCGTATGGACGAAAGCCGGCATATGGCGTGCCCAAAGCGGCAGGAATTCGGCATGGGGGTCCATATCGGCGAGCTTGTAAGCCAGTTCCAGTGCATAATCCAGATCATCCAGACGGTGCCGCGCAAGAAAAACCGCATGTGCCAGCCAGCGCCATTTTTCGCGCGCCTGATCCTGTCCGATCTTGGCAAGGTAGTCAACAACAGTGCGGATTTTTTCGCGGTTTTCCTCCAAACCGAGAATGCCGCCGAAATAAAACGCCGCTGTCATCGGTACGTGATTGGATAAGCTGTCCAACTGGTGCAGTATTCGAAACCAGTCGCCCAGCTTGTCGTAATCCATATCCTGCAGGGGCACAACACGGCCGCCCGTATCGCCGAGATTTTGCAATGTCAGCGCACCGGAACGGTAGGCAAACTGCCGGTCGCCCAGTGTCATGCCTGCGGCGGTGTTTTCTGTCGGGGCAGGCGGAACACCGGGCCATGACGGGCGCACATAATGTGAGGCCGTCCATAAAAAGAAATTCAGGGACAGGATAAAAAACAGTGCGGCATAAGCGCGTTTTTCCAGTTCGCTGTGTTGCATGCGTTTCAAAAACGTTTTTTCAAAAGGTCGATCGCGGCGGCGCAAAGCAGGAGAGCGGTAAAGAATATGCCCTGCAGCAGAACAAAACCGCCCAGACCGATCTTGCTGAAGACAAAATCAGCCCATGGATTAATCCTGTCCCCCGCCATGCCCATATACTCAATACTGTCCAGCCCTTGAACGCCGTAAACAAGCCAGCTTGTTTGCGCCATCAGGTCAAGGCGCGGGATAAAAATGGAAATAAATTCCATGCCGTAGCCAAGGAACACCATGAAAGCATTATCCATGACATAGGTAATGCCCAGTAGCATACCGACCATGCGCGCGAGGATGTAAACGCCCAGACAGGCCATAGCCGATCCGGCCGCACTAGGCAGAGCCATGGAAAAAAACAGAGCCGTTGTGGCCACAATCACATATTCAACGGCAAGGCTGCCCCCCCACGCCATCCAGCCGCCGAAGTCGGGTGCGCCAATCAGCAGGACAACGAGCATAATGACAGCAGCAATGACGGCGGCAATGACGGCAAAAGCGGCGGCATAACTGAGCAGAAATCCGGCGCGTGAAATCGGACGTGAAAGAAGAAACTCGACCTCCTTATGTTCGAAACTGCGACGGATATGAAAGCAGCAGAACAGAATAATACCAAGCGCACCAAGAAAGCGCAGCCCGCCCGCGCCGAAAACAACGGTCAGTTCCTTTTCTTCCGTAATACTGGCAGAACCGAGAAAGCTGGCCGTGCTGGCACCAAGGGCAATCATCAGCAACAGGGTGATGACGATTTTGTCACGCAGAGCGGCTGTGAGAATATAGCGTATCAGAGGCAGAGATAGTGCCGGCATTATGCTCCCTTTACATGTTTTGCTGTGATTACAGTCTGAAAGGACGCCTGTCGAGACCGAAATCGCGGTAGAGTTCCCTGTCCGTATCATGGATCCCGTCGCTTCCGGGAACGATTGTCGCTTTCAGGAAAATCACCAACTCTGCTTTTTCGATGATGTCACCCTGACTGCTGAAGGCGCGTCCGATCACCGGAAGATTGCCCAGTACGGGAACGCCGGTTCGGGTGATATTATTTTGCTCGGTCATCAACCCGCCCATGACAATGACTTCGCCGGATTGCATTTTTACAACAGAATCCATTTCCTGAACCGACAATTGGGGAATCAGGTTTCGGATATCGCCGACGGCTGCAATGGTGGCAGGATCAGCGCCGATCAATTGCAAAGAGATACTGGGGTCGTTAATGCGGTCGGCAATTTTCGAAACTGTCGGGCGCAGCATCATGGTGATTTCACCGGTTTTCGGATTGACCGAGGGGCTGACGGTCATCATCACGCCCTCCGGCACGGAACGGATATTTGAAGAGACATCGACTGTTTCAACGCCGCTCTCGTCACGTTCGCGCGAGAAGTCAAATTCAAAAAAGACGATGTTTTCAACGACGTTCAGCACCGCACTTTGATTGTTCAGAACCGTGATGCGCGGGCTGGACAGCGCGCGTACCGTACCGAACTGGTTCAGCGCATCTACAACCACACCGATATCACTTCCCAGCCGGAATGTGAGGCCGAAATTCGCATCAGGAGAGGTCGAAAGCGCAGGGCGATTGAAACGGCCGCTTACATTCAGGAGGCCGGTCAGCTTGTGCTGTCCGAAAGCGTCCCAGTTAATACCGGTGGCAAATTCATCACGCAGGGAAACTTCAAGAATTTTGGCTTCGATCAGAACCTGTGTGGAGGTGCTTTGCTTCAATTCGGTCAGATATTTATCCACCAGCACATGCTGGCGCTCGGTTGTAAAAACATTGATAATTCCGGCCTGACGGTTGATTGAATAGGCGGAAGGGGGATTCGGCAATGCGGCATCCGTTGCGGCCGGCGGTGCACGGACATCCAGTATGGGCGGCGGCAGTTGTGACGGGTCGGTTATCTCGACTGTTTCGGGGCGCGCAACGGCGCGCGGCTGCGCTTGCGGATCCGCGAGCGTGGCCAGAGAGATATATTGCTCCGAGGCTGTCAATAACTGCTCAAGATTGCTTTCCAGATCAGCCCAGAAATCTGTTTCCAGATCTGTCTGGACCTCCGAGGATGAACCCACCGTCGCTTCTGTCTCGGAAATAACGGAGACATCCATCTGGATGCTGCTGGAAACAGAGCGGATAAAGTTCAGATAATTCAGGTGATAGCTTTGGACATAGGGACGGTCGAGTTCGACACGCAACAAATTGTCATCCAGCCGATAGCGCAGTCCGGCCATACGGGCTATTCTTTCGATCACCTCGTCAAACGGGCGGTTGCGAACCGTAAAAATCAGCGTGCCGCGGATTTGCGGATCCATCTCCAGATCAACGCCGCCCTGCTCGGCAAGCTCAAACAAAAGATCGCGCAACGATACGGTCTGGTTAACGGAAACGGAGACCAGAGGCCAGACGGGTTTGCCGTAATCATCTGTTGCAATATAGGCTTCCAGCGGCGGCATCAGATCTTCAATGTCAGGCTCGGGCAAGGGGCGCGGCGCAAGAGCGCGGCGGTAATCCTGCTGTTCTTTACCGGCACCACGGTCATATTGCGCCTTGTTCTTGGCCATGTCACAGGCAGAAGCGAACATCAGAAGGCAGCACAAGCCAGTAACTGACGCGAGAATAGAACAGTATTTTTTTATCATGTTGAGCCCATTTTTGATCATGAGAAGTTGATAGTCTGCATGATTTTAACGGTTTTTTTATCTTAAGAGAAGGAAAAAAATGGGAAGTTTTCTAAAGAGAGAGTTTTGATGTATCAATTTGATCCATACTGCCGCCCAGACTGCCGCCTTCCTTGCCCGTTGCGGCGTGACGCATCTGGCCGGTGGCCTCATGCTGGCGAATGCGCATTTTCATATCGCTGGGGATATCGGCTTCGGCAATAGCGGTTTCGGGGAAGATGAAATCCCTGACATAAAGGTCATAGAGAGAATCATCAAACAGCATCATGCCGCTGGTTTTATTATTGGACATGACTTCCCGGATTTTATCGGTATTGCCCTTCATGATGTGTTCCTTGATCAGCGCCTCGTTCAGAAGAATTTCCAGTGCGGGGGTCAAGCCGCCGTATTTATTGGCGACAAGACGCTGGCCGATGATTGCCGTCAAATTCATCGACAGCGCGATACGCACCTGATTATGACGATCTTCGGGGAACAGGTTGATAATGCGTTCAATGGCCTGAATTGCGTTGTTTGTGTGGATCGTGGACAGGCATAGATGCCCCGTTTCTGCAGCATTTAAAGCCATTTCCATGACTTCGGCATCGCGGATTTCCCCGACCAGAATTGCATCGGGCTTCTGGCGCAACGCGTTTTTCAGGGCGATATGGTAGGATTGCGTATCAATACCGACCTCACGCTGGGTGACGATGCTTTTTTTATGGCTATGCGCATATTCCACCGGATCTTCAATTGTGATGATATGCCCGTCCATATTCTGGTTGCGGTAATCAACCATTGCGGCGAGAGATGTCGATTTTCCCGAAGATGTCACACCGGCAACAAGAATAAAACCGCGCCGTTTCAAGGCAAGTGTTTGAAAAATATCCGGAAGGTGCAAATCTTCAAAGCTTGGAATCGCCGATGTAATCCGCCGGATCACCATGGCGGGAAACTGTTTCTGCCGCAATACGTTGACCCTGAAGCGGCCGTTATCACCCATATCCAGCGCAAGGTTGAGTTCCATATTGCTTTCATATTCACGCCGCTGGCGGCTGGTCAGCACTTCCGACAACATATCCTGCACCATTTCCGGCGTTAGCGAATCCTCGCCGATTTTTTGCAGGTTGTTTTCGATACGCAATGTTGGTGGGACACCGACCGTGATATAAAGATCGCTGGCTTTGGATTCGACCATCTGTTCGAGATAGCTGTAAATAATGATACCGCTCAAAACGAATATCCTCCCTCTTCGGCATCGGCGGCACCACCGGGCGGCGGGGGCTGTTGCGGTCTATTCTGACCGGTGGCTCCACCGCCGCCGCCGTCTACGGCATCCTCGCCTTCGTCAAAATCACTGACTTCATCGGCAACTTCCCTTAAGGCTTCATGAGCGGTTTCTTCCGTGATCGCGCCGCTGTCAAGAAGGTCGTTGATCGCATCTTCCATTGTCTGCATGCCATAGCGGGCACCGGTCTGGATCATGGAGTAAATCTGCGCCAGCTGATTCTCGCGAATCAGGTTACGCACGGCGTTGGTACCCACCATGATTTCCTGCGCGGCACAACGGCCGCCGCCGGCGCGCCGCAAAAGTGTCTGTGCGACGACACCCTGGATGGAGCTGGCCAGCATCGCGCGCACCATGGCTTTTTCTGCAGCGGGGAACACGTCGATGATACGGTCGATGGTTTTCGGTGCCGAGTTCGAGTGCAGCGTTCCGAAAACAAGGTGTCCCGTTTCTGCTGCCGTCAGCGCCAGATGAATGGTTTCATGGTCACGCATCTCACCGACGAGGATAACATCAGGATCCTCACGTAGGGCACTACGCAGCGCAGCGGAAAAGGATTTCGTATCCGTACCGACCTCGCGGTGATTGACAAGACATTTGATGGAATCGTGAAAAAATTCCACTGGATCTTCAATCGTCAGAATGTGTTTGGACATTTTCCGGTTGATGTAGTTGATCATGGCCGCCAGTGTTGTCGATTTACCGCTACCTGTCGGGCCGGTAACCAGCACGATGCCTTTTTCCAGACGCGACAACTGCCGGATGATCGGCGGCAGATTGAGATCCTCCAGTGTCGGCATTTCGTGCGGAATAATACGGAAGACGGCTGCCGCCCCCTTTCTGTTGGTGAAAGCGTTGACACGAAAACGGGCGCTTTCGCCGAAAGAAATGGCAAAGTCGTTTTCCCAGTTGCGCTCGTATTCCGAACGCTGTTCTTCCGTCATGATGGAATAAAGCATTGCCTGAATCTGTTCATGTGTCAGCGGGTCGGATTTGATTCGCCTGAGTTCGCCGTCCACCCGGACAATCGGCGGGTTCGTCGCGCTCAAGTGAAGGTCGGAGGCGTCGTTTTTCAGCGTAAAGGCCAGAAGTTCTGTGATGTCCACCGTGCGCACACTCCCGCATTATTATTGTTCTCTTACTAGGTTACGCAATAGGGAGTTAAAAAACTATAAAAATTCAAAAAGAAACAAAAAATAAATTAGATATATTTAGAGAGTATAAGAATGAAAGTTATGATGAGGTAAT
>SKHU01000054.1 GCA_007116755.1 Alphaproteobacteria bacterium | reverse complement strand
GCGGCCAGATCCGTTGCGGCCTGATTGACATTTTGCTGGTTTGACATGGCGGTATATCCTCTTAAACGATTTTAATAATCAGCTTTTCTTTTTGGCGGCGGCTTTTTTCTTTGCGGGCGCTTTTTTCGCCGCTGTTTTTTTCTTTGGCTCGGCTTTTTTTGCCGCAGTTTTCTTGGCCGTCGTTTTCTTTGCAGCAGCTTTTTTCGCAGCGGGTTTCTTGCCCGCAAATTGCGGATGAATGATTTTGCCGTCTTTGGTCAGCGCCGTGGCTTTGACGATCTCGTCCTCCCAGTTGACGGCAAGTTTCTTACTGTCTTTGTCGATCAAAAGCTGCACAAAATTCAGAAGATTGCGTGCAAACAGTGCCGAGGAGACATGCGCCAGACGCGCGGGCACGTTTTCATGTCCGATCACCGTCACGCCGTGTTTGACAACGACCTTGCCGCATTCGGAGACGGCACAATTGCCGCCCTGTGTCACGGCCAGATCGACGATCACCGCCCCCGGTTTCATGGATTTGACCATATCCTCGGTAATCAGCAGCGGCGCGGGGCGTCCCGGAATCAGTGCCGTGGTGATGACGATATCCTGTTTTTTGACCGTTTCCTCGACCAGCGCCTGCTGTTTTTTCTGATAGGCCGCCGACATTTCCTTGGCGTAGCCGCCTGCGGTTTCCGCCTGTTTGAATTCCTCATCCTCGACAGCGACAAAACTGCCGCCGAGCGATTCCACCTGCTCTTTCGCCGCGGGGCGTACATCCGTTGCCGAGACCACCGCGCCCAGACGCTTGGCTGTGGCAATCGCCTGCAATCCGGCCACGCCTGCTCCCATCACGAAAACACGGGCGGGCGGTACGGTTCCGGCCGCCGTCATCATCATCGGGAACGCGCCGCCGAAATATTCCGCCGCATCCAGCACCGCCTTATATCCGGCCAGATTGGCCTGTGAGGAGAGAATATCCATGCTCTGTGCGCGGGTGATGCGCGGCATCAGCTCCATCGCAAAACCGGCCAGATTGTTTGCGGCAAGGGTTTTCAGCAGCGCCGCATTCGTATAGGGCGACAGTCCGCCGATCACCAGCGCATTTTTTTTCATCGCTTTCAAAGCCGCATCCGAAGGCGCGCCGACCGACAGCAGAATATCGGCGGTTTTGACCGCGGCCGCAGCAGAGGCCGCGATTTTCGCACCGGCCTCTTTATAAAGATTGTCGGGATAGGCGGCGTTTTCCCCTGCGCCGCTTTCGACCGTCACGGCGCAGCCCGCGGCAATCAGCTTTTTGACCGTTTCCGGAACGGCGGCAACGCGGCGTTCATGGTCGTTTTGTTCCTTAAGAACAGCAAGTTGTAATGACACGTCGGTTTCCCCTGCTTGGCATTGACTTTACTATTTATAGAGATTGCCTGATCGAAAGGGATTTGTGAAGTCTTAACTTTTGTATTTTTCCAGCAGCTCCGGATCGGCACGAAAAATATGAATCATCTTTTCCAGCATTTTCTCGCGGATTTTATCTTTCTTTTCCTGTTCATACCAGGCCTGACGTATGCAATCCAGATAGTTTGCAACGGCGATTTCCACACTTTTTTGCGTATCGGTATCGGGGGAAAGATCGCCGTCGCGCTTGGCTTCCTCGACCAATGCAAAGGCAATATCGATAAAACGCTTGTAAACATGCTCCGGAGCAAGGCCGTTGGATGTGTTGCCGTGAACCCATATATAAGAGATAAAGGCGATCAGATTGCCAAGAGCCTTCTCTCCTGTATCTTCCGCCCAGATCGCCTCGATAAAATAGATCAGCTGTTCGATCGGACGGCGTCCTTCGCGTTTGAGGGCGCTTATTCTTTTGAATTTATCTTCCTGATTCTCCAGGTGCAGAACAGTCAGAATTTCGCCCTTGGTTTCGAAATGCGCATAGACCGAACCGTAGGCAACGCCGGCTTCTTTGGCGATATCGGTCGGGCTGGTTTCAAAAAAACCTTTTTCATCAAACAGGGATGCCGCCGCTTCAAGGATGCGCTTGCGGGTTTCCCGCTTTTGCTTGGCGCGCTTGGTATTGCTGCGCATACGCCCGGGTTTCTCTATCGTCATGGCGGGTTTCCGTTTGGTCGGGGTCAGCCCCCGTTATTCAATAAAACATATCCGTCACGTTTTTTGCCTGTGACGGCGAACATAAATTTTTCTCCTGAAAGACATTATCCTTAAAAGATTATGTCTTTGTCAATCCGTCTTGTCCGCATCCATGACTTTTTTCATTGACAAATGTCACCGAAATTGCTATAGTGGAAGTATAGGGATCGGATTCCAAATTTTTCGCCCCGATTCTAAGCAAGAAAAATAATACGGACGGGAAACCGGGTATAACTTCAATAAGAAATCTGGGAAAACCGGATCCTTAAAAATCAAACCTCGCAGCCGGGCATCGTCGACAGCCCGGTGTTTTTTTGCCTCCCTTTTCGGGTGGCTGGTGTTAACAGGCCTTTAATTCTTTTTATTTACAATGGGGTTCTACGCCCAGGCATAAAAAAGAAACGGATAAGCAAAGAGGTTTTAAAAAATGGGAATTGCCGAAATAGCCGCACAACAGGCGGTTTTTCAGATGCAGATGGCCACAGCGGTGATGAAAAACACAGCCGAATCACAAAAAGCTGTCGCCGATATGGTTGCACAGGCGGCACGCAGCGCGCCGGTGTCATCAACAGCGGGAACGCGGCTGGATATTTCCGTTTAATCCGTTTTCCAAAAAATTCTACAGCAGCCAGGTTGTGACGCTTCTAAAGCGAAAATCCGGACCGGCCAATACACCCCGAAAACCCTTCCATAAACGCGCGAACCACCAGAGAAAGGCTCCGCCCCAGAGAACGGCTGCGATAGAAAACATCATTATTTTGTGGTCGGCGACGTAATCGTTGAAATTTTTCTCAAAAACTTCCGGATTTTCTTGCAATGCTGCAAAGTCGGCAAAATGCGACATATCGCTGAATTTTAAAATTAAAAACATGATCGACATTGAGGCAACCGGCATATAGCAGAAAATGCCGATCCAGAAGGTACGGATTATCCAGCGGTAATGTTCGAAAAACGCCGTATGTCTTTCCGGTTTGGATCGGCGGTAACATACCAGCAAAACAGCTACGAAAAGCAGCAGGGAAAGCAGGGAAAAATTGCCGATCGGGGCAATCATCAAAATTGATGCAACCGCCATGATTGAATACATGAATTGAAGTCCGACAGGCTCGCTGAATAAAGCGACACCGGCTTGTCTTTTGATGGGCGGCGGCTTTGCCGGTTTCCTGGTGTTTTGGGGCTGCGTTGTGGATTTTTTACCGGTGTTTTGTGGCGGCTGTTCCTGCATAATTTATGAACCTTCGTAATTTTTTCCGTGAGTTACCTTCTGCCGAAAAGCTTCTCGATATCTTTTAATTTTAACTCCACATAGGTCGGTCGTCCATGATTACATTGACCCGAATGCGGTGTTTTTTCCATCTGGCGCAGCAGCGCGTTCATTTCCTCCGCTTTCAGCCGCCGTCCCGCCCGTACCGAGCCGTGGCAGGCCATGGTCGAACAGACTTCGTCCAGCCCCTCTTTTAAAGACAGCGGCCGGTCAAGTTCGGCGATTTCATCGGCAAGGTCGCGCAGCAGTTTTTTGCAATCGACCTGTCCCAGCGGTGCCGGTGTGGCCTGAACGGATATGGCACCGGCGCCGAATGCGGCGATTTCCAGCCCCATATATGCGAAGGCCTCCGCCGATTGCAGCAGAATTTCGGCGGCGTTTTCATCCATTTCCACCACTTCCGGAATCAAAAGCCCTTGTGATTTGACGCTTCCGTTTTTCAGATCGGCTTTCATGCTTTCATAAACCAGCCGCTCATGCGCGGCGTGCTGGTCGACGATGACAATGCCGTCTGCCGTCTGGGCGACGATATAGGTATCATGAAGCTGCGCGCAGGCCGCGCCGAGCGGATAGGATTCCACGATATTTTCAGTGTCGGTATTCTCCTGTGCGGCGGGGGCGTATTGCGGCGGACGCGCCGAGGGCGGCAAATCCATCGCGGCAGAAGAGGCAGCAAGATTCTGGCCGCCGCCATTGCGCGGATAGCGATAGGCCGCGCCTTCCATGCCTTTCAGGTTTTTATAGGGGGCGGAATCCTGACTGTAGCCGCCCTGCCATGCGGAGCTTTCGTGTTGCGGCTGTTTCGGAGACATATAATGCAGCGCCTGCTGTGCGGTTGTTGTGGCGGCGCGGTGTTGGGCTTCCTCCAGCGCATTGCGCAGCCCGCGGACGATCAGCCCGCTGACATTGCGCGGATCGCGGAAGCGCACCTCGGATTTGGCCGGATGCACATTGACATCGACCAGATCGAACGGCACATCGACAAAAAGGCACAGCACCGGATGGCGGTCGCGCGCCAGATAATCGGCATAAGCGCCGCGCACCGCGCCGGAGAGCAGCTTGTCTCGCACCGGACGTCCGTTGACAAACAGATATTGCGCCTGTGATGTGCCGCGGTTGAAGGTCGGCAGACCGGCATAGCCGCGCAGCGCCGCCTCTTCTTTCTCCAGCAAGACGGGCATGGCGTTTTCGGAAAACTCCCGCCCCAGAATATCGGACAGGCGTTGCAGCAGCCCGTCTCCCCCTTTGCGCGGCGGCAGCTCCAATACGGTTTTGTCGTTATGCGTCAGCGAAAAACCGGTATCGGGAAACGCCATCGCCAGCCTTTCGAGCGCATCGCGCACGTGGCGCGCCTCGGTCGGCGGGGTTTTCATGAATTTCAGCCGTGCGGGGGTGGCATAAAACAGGTCGCGCACCTCGATCGTTGTGCCGCTTTGGCAGGCGGCGGGGGCGGGATCGTGCAGCTTTCCGCCCTCGACAAAAATCTCGCGGCCTTCGGCATTCCCGCCGCGCGGGCGGCTGGTGATTTTCAACCGGCTGACCGCGCCGATCGAGGCCAGCGCCTCGCCGCGAAAACCGAGAGAAGCGATATGCAGCAGATCGTCATCGGGCAGTTTCGATGTCGCGTGGCGTTCAACGGCCAGACGCAGATTGTCCTCATCCATGCCGATACCGTCATCGCGCACGGAGATCAGAGCCAGACCGCCGTCACGCAACGTCACATCAATACGGGTCGCGCCCGCGTCTATTGCGTTCTCGACAAGCTCCTTCACCGCAGCGGCGGGGCGTTCGACGACCTCGCCCGCGGCGATGCGGTTGATCAATTCTTCCGGCAGTTTTCTGATCTGGTTCATGGACGAAAGATTAGCGCATTTTTTCCGTGCTGTCACCGCAGGAAAATCTAGTCTTGTTTGTCGGCTTGCCGTTCCTGAAGCAGCGCGGCCAGAACGGGTTCTATATTCTCTCCGATAAAAATCTGCGGATTGGAGTGATGCGGCATACCTTCCGTTTGCTCACGCTGCGTTACAAATTCTTTTGCCTTTGCGAAGGCTTTGACCCAGTCACGCTCTTTGGGAAAAGCCTGTTTGAAATAGGCATCGGCAAAATAGGTTAATTCGCTGTCGTCACCGCATCCGTAGGATTCGCGGTCTTTTGCCGCGGCCGTCATCATCAGCGTATAATCGGTTTTCAGCGCGTCAATCGCAGCGCCGCTGTAACAGGCCGAGATCATAAGAATGCGGTTTTGAATGCCGCTTTCCTCCAGAATTTCCGCCAGCAGCTCCGGCCGCAGCTGGAGGAAGCTGGAGCCGTATCCCATCCAGACGGAGAGTGTGCCGTCTTCACCGCCGTGGCTTGTCAGATACAGCAGCAGCACATCGTCTTTTTTCATGATACGGCCCAGATGCGCCAGCGCGGCGCGCAGATTCATCGCAATGGCCAGCGGCAATTCGTTGAGCGTTTCCTCGTTATTGACCAGACGCAGCACGCGTCCTTCCATACCGTACAGCGCGGCGAGTCTTTCCGACACGAAATTTACCTCGCGCATAAACACATCCTGAAAACCGAAACTGCCGAACACCACGCCGTAGACATCTCTGTGATTTTCCCGCGGCGGCTCCAGCGCGGCCAGTTCTTTTTGCAGCAAGCCGTCCTGCATCTGGAACAGTTCCTCATGCGTGAGTTTTTCCAGCGGTGAGGGCTCGGCCGGTTCAGCCGGCACGTAACGCGGATACCAGAAATTGTAAAAATAGAAATATGTGGGAGAAACGCAAAGAACCAGCACGACTGCGCCCGATGCCAGCATCTGCCGCAGCGGCTCGGGATCAAAGACCATCTCTACCGCGCGGAACGCGATCAGGAACACCCAGACCCAGTGGATTGTTTGTAAATTATCCGCGATATTTTCCGCAGCCAGCCATTCAAGCTTTCCCATGTTCAGAATCAAAAACAAAAGCCACGGAAAGAACAGCCCGTTATAAAGAACCGTCGCCAGTATCTGCGTTTTCGACGTATCGGCGGACAGCAGGGCGGCGGCATAGGCGGCAATAAACAGCAAGGCAAAATAAATCAGCCCCTTTTGCACGCCGTCAATGTCAAAATATTTCGGATGCCCTGCCGTAATCGCATCCGTCAGAAAAATCGCCGTTACGGAAATCAGCAAAATAAAAATAATAGAATGCCATGACGGCGCAAACGCCTCGCGCGGACAGCGCAGCATAAAGGCCAGACGGAAACCGCCTTTAAGATTTTTCAGCAGGGTCATCAGATTTTTCCTTTTCGTTATTTGCGCCGCCGCCTGAGTTGTGCCAGTAACCGCGCGCCTGTTTCAGAAATTCCGCGGCATCCTCCGGCGTTTCAAACGCCGTCTTCGGCACGAGATGGGCCGAGTCCCGGCCATCGTAAAGCAATATATAATCAAATGTTTCTCGTATGTCTGTGACATCATGCCAATCTGTGAACCATTGATCATGCTCTAATTTTTCAACAATTCCTTTGGTATTGATTTTGAGCGTTCGCGGGGTGAAGGTGCGTTTCTCCGGACTAAGCGGCGGTGCTTTTCTGGACAGGTTTAAAAAAGCATGAATGATTTGAATAGTTAACCACACAACCCCGATGGTCAAAATAACCAGCATGTACGGATTTTCAGGGAGATACCCTATTGTCCGCAGCATATCAACCCATACCGGAAGCAATATGAGCGCGATCACACTTGCCGCGGTGACATGGACGACCGTATGCCTGCCATGCGGGTCAAGAATGATGCTCCTGTAATTCCGGAAATCCTTTTTTGTCAGGGAAAATGTTATTTCTCTTATTTTCTTGGGGTCTTTTCCGGTTGCAATATTATTGGCTTTTTGCCAATGGCCGCGCGCCGTTTCAAGAAATGCGGCGGCATCTTCCGGCGTTTCAAAAGCCCTTTTCGGGATTGGATATGCAAGAAGGCGATCAATGTAAAACAGGATATAATCATCCGTGTCCTGAAGATCAATTACGCTCTGCCAGCCAAAAGAGCTTTTATAATAATCTGATTTGTACTCAATGCCGGAGGCTGTTATCCAGTATGTTTTGTGCGATAAAAAACTGCCGTCGGGATCAGGCGATATTAACGATTTATTCAACCAGAGACAAAGGCGTTGGGCAAATAAATAAATAACGATGAGTATTACAATAAAAAACACTGTCTGTGTTGATGGATTGCCGGGGAAGTAACCTGTTTCTTCCAATATACCAATGAATGCGTCAAGTATCATGACCAAAACAATACATGTTGCGAGCATATATACGGGAAAAAGCCTGCAATGCAAACACCGTCGGGTCACAATAGTGATATATTTCAAAAAGTCTTTTTTTGTTAGTGCAAAGGTTAATTTTTTTATTGTATCAGTATTTTCGACATTGGCTGTGTTATGATTGGCCTTTTGCCAATAGCTGCGCGCCGTTTCAAGAAAGGCGGCGGCCTCTTCCGGCGTTTCAAAAACCGTTTTCGGGATGAGGTGTGCGTGCATCCGGTCAATATAAAACAGG
>SKHU01000251.1 GCA_007116755.1 Alphaproteobacteria bacterium | reverse complement strand
TCTGTTCGCGGATGTCCTCGGTGAATTCCATCCATTCACGCAGACCGACCCGGCCGCCGCCGATTCTGGGGACAAGCGTCTGCGTGACAATAAGCCGTAGTGTCTCCATCAGCGAGTAGGCACGCTCGACGCGTTCCGCCGGCTCAAATGAAGAAATCATACGGCGGACGGTGGCGGCAACGCCTGTCGTGTGCACTGTAGCATAAACGGTGTGGCCGGTCTGTCCGGCCTCGATTGCAGCAGAAATCGTTTCGCGGTCACGCGCCTCACCGACAAGAATGATTTCCGGTTTGCGGCGCAGGGCGTTACGGACACCGTGGGCAAAACTTTCCAGATGGCGCGGGATTTCGGACTGTCCGATCAGGCTGCGTTTACTGAGAATCGCATCATAGGTGAATTCGATCGGTGCTTCATAAGTCAGCATCTTGCCGCAGCCCTGCGGACGTTCCAGCATCATACGGTTTCCTGCGGCCAGCAGTGTCGATTTACCACTACCCGTCGGCCCTGTGACCAGCACCAGCCCCTGACGCGGATGCCACGCATCGCGGATTTCATGTTCGATCGAAAGTTGATCCATCGTCGGCGGTTCGCTTGGCAGGACACGCATCGTCACCTGAACGCCGTCACGCCCGTCGGCGAGAATGGCTGTCATATTGACACGAAAACGCTGGCGGTTCCAGCGATCGATCATGATCTCGTAGGACAGATCGATATCTTTACCGCCAGCCAGCAATGCCAGAGCTTCCACACCGTAGAGCTTTGTTACAATTGCGTTCATATCCGCCGCATCAAGAGGACGGAAGGTCGCGGGGTATAAAACGCCGCTGATCTCGTTATAGACCGGACGGGAACTTTGAAAGGTAACATCGCTGGAGTCTTTTCGAACGCACCAGAGCAAAAACGGATCGACGTGATCTTCTTGGAACCTGTCCGGCTCGTCCGGCCAGGTTTCCTTGATGTCGTCCTTTCCTTTTTTAAGAAGGCTTACCGGTCTGCGGGCTGCCATTCATCATATCCTGTTTTGAATGTCGATTGGCCGGTGATGCGCATGGCGCGGTCGCCGATGCGGAGTTCATTGCCGCCGCCTGTGATGCCGCGATCCTCATGCAGAGCATAGGGCTCGGAAATCATATTTTGTGCGACCAGCGTACGATAGCGGATCATACCGTTGAAATCGGCAATCAGACGCTCCAGATTGCTTTCGAAAATCTGGTCGGCTTGTTCGACACCGGCTTTCCAGCCTTTTTCAAACTGCTCGTCCCACTCTGCTTCTTCCGTTTCATTTTGCGGCCAGAGGATTTGCGGCGGTGTTTCGATATCTACCGTCCAGAAAGGCTGGATATACTGGCGCCAGTTACGCGGAGCAGTAACGATTTGTGCATTTTTCTGGATATTGTAAATCCGGTCGGCAACGGCGGCCTCAATCCCGCCTTGCTCAACGATCAGTGCGTTTTCAGCTTCGGAAACAATCGGCGGCTCGATCAAAAGTCCGGAGGGGGCGCGGATTAAAAGCTGACCGAAATTGAATATCTGATCCAGAGAAGCATCATAACCTTTCAACTCTTCGGCAATTTCAAAACTGCGGAAAGACAGGCCGCCGCGTGCACCGTAGGAGAGTGCGGCATCTGTCAACGCATCACGGCGGATGTCCAGCGCCACACCGCTGTCAACTGCGCCTGTAATATCCATGCCGCCGCCGATGGTAATGCGCGGTGTTGTCGCGCGTAATTCATATTTATTCAGCGGTGTTCCCGTTTTTTCAGCGCCGGCGCGAATCGAGTGCGATGCTGCGATGGCTGCGCGGTCTTCAGCCGTCGGTTTGGGTGTTTTATCCCTTGCACCGCAACCGGAAACGGTCAAAACTGCGGCAAGTAGAAGAACTGTGCAGAAGGAGGCTGATTTTTTCATTTTAACCGTCATCTTGTATCCGTTTTTTTAAATTTTCCGTCTTCAAATTTTCCGGGGCGCACACCGTATCCTCTGATCAGCAGGCGGAGATCAGAACGGTTCGCCGTAAAGAGTTCTGTAACTGACCTCTACGGTTTTTAATTCCGCATCGACAATGATATCTGCGCGCTGCCCGCTTTGCAGGCCGATATCGCGCAGGACATCAATGACAGGCTTTTCAACCGTATTCAGTGTAACAATGACCGGCACCGGAGGCTGCAGACCGATGATATTGAATTTGTAACCAACGCGTTCGGCCAGACGCTGTGTAATCGGCTCAATCGGTCCGACCCATTCAACAGATACTGTGCGCAGCAATTCGCGCGGTGCATCTGTGACAGGAGAAACCGAGGCCATAGGTGTGCGGCTCTGCTCCACCGCAGCCAGAGTCTGCAAAGCGGTGGACGCGCGGTCGACCGAAGCGGCCAGTCTTAAGGAAACACCATCGGGTTCCGCGACCATCTGATGCCCGACATTCCCGGGCTTCCAGCTGCATCCCGAAACGGCAAGCATGCCGACTGTCAACAGCGCCGTGTAAAAAGAAGTTGTTTTTTTCATTTCTGCCTCGTGTCCCTGATAATATGAAAGTCCGACTTTCCTGAAACTTAATGACTTTATTAAGAAACCATATTTTATAACTTATCTCAAGCTGTTTTGAGTTTTTAGAAGACCTTTGCGCTGCATGGCGACAAAAACCCGTTGTCGATAGGGTATTCCATGCCGCGGCGTTTTGGAATGATAATGTGCGATACCGGAGTAAATGCTGCCGGCCTCCTCACTTTTTTGCCGCAGAATCCATGCGCCGACACCGATGTTGACGCATCCGTCATCGCGTACCCAGCGCCGTGCCGTCGCTTCGCTGACCCCCCAATGCTTTGCCAGTTCCGGAAGCCAGATCGTGTTGATTTGCATGGGGCCGAGATCGTAGGTGTTGTTGGTGTTGCGCACTTCCTGTCCGACTTTGCCACCCTCGACCTCAAGAATACCGACAAGTACCGCAGGTGGAACGCCGTAGGTCTGTGCAGCAAGAAAAATACAGGTTGCCAATGCACTGCTCGACATCATTTTTTGTTCTCCTGATTAAGATCCCAAGACAAAGCAATTTTTTTAAGGGTACTTTTCCATTTTAACGAACGAACTCGGATAAAAGCAAGAGAGGATTCTCCGGACGCCCGGATAAAACTTTGATTTGACCGTCCAGTGGGGATCTGTAGATGGAAAAAGGCGTGCCGGGTATGCGCCACTCCGCCCAGAGCGTCGTATTTGCATCAACCTCTGCATAGGCATCGGGGTCCACATGTTTTTCAGACAGAACATCAGTATCTCCCTGTGCGAAACGCCGCCATGCGTTTTCCGGGCTGTCATGTGACAGCAATGCGGCGCTGGCTGTCCGGTTGCCGGCCATACTGCCGAATGGAATGATGCGCAGTTGTAAAGCGCCGGAATCGACCGCGCTCTGGAAATCTTTCCAGTAATCCAGACAGTGTTCGCAAGTCGGATTCATGTAGACATATATATGCGGGGCGTTGCGCGAACCGACGGCAAACCAGTTGGAGCGCTCCGTTGCGTTATAAAATGTTTCGGCACGGCTAAGTCCACGATTTTCTTCCGTGGAGGTATTCTCTTGTTTATCGCTGGCAGCGCGTGATTTGAGGGATTCTATGCGTTGCGTCTGTGTTCCTCGCTGTTGTTGACGCTGTTGTGTTCGCCGCGTTGCTTGCTGTTTGGGTTCAGAGGGGCGCACGGAACGGGGCTGCCGTTCGGTTTCGGTCGCAGCTGTTTTTGCGGGCGACGTTGCTTTGTCTTTTTCAGGCTGCGTCTCTTGCGCGGAATCTGAAGCATGCTCATCTGCAGGGGAGGGCTCCGCAAGGCTGCGTGCGCGTTTCTGGAGCTCTTCGGCGGCAGCCTGATCCTCAAGCCGTTTTTGCAAACTTTGCAACTGGCTGAGTGTTGCCATATCGCCATCGGGACTGAACAGTGTACCGAAAACGACGCCGCCTTCGGGTGTGCTGTAGGCATAAGCTGCACCGTCATTCGACTCAATAAGCCAGCCGTAAACGCCGTAACGTCGTCCAAGCGGGTGGAGTATGCCGCCTTTTTCCTTAACATAGTCTTTTAAGATTTCGGGAGGCTTATGGTCCAGCCCTTCGCCCGTTTCAGCCGCACCGGTTTGCGACAGCGCAAAAGTCAGAATGATACACGCTGTGACGGCATAAAAGCACCGACGCAATTTTTTTACCATATTCTTTTGCTCCTTATAACAAATCCTATGAGATTTTTATTTTTTCAAACCATGCTACAATTTTGCGACACAAATGAAAAGGCTGTCCATGGTGTAAATTTGTGCGCATTCTTCCATTATATTTCCATTATATAACGCCGCAGGCTAACGAATTCTTTATAATGTCGTCCTGCGACAAGGAAAATGCTGGACAGGCTCTTTCCTTTCTTTGTAAGATCACGCCCGTTTTGCATTTTATAAGGAACTCATAAAGAAGAGAATCGGGCAGCTTGGCGCATCCGTAGACGGAAATGCTCTGCGCAATAAAATTGCGCCCTGATGTTATGCGGGCAATAAAAATCTGCTTTTGGCGGGTAAAATACATAAAAAATACAAAAAAAGCTTGACCGTACCCTGTGCAGCTGATAAATTCCATAACTGCAGAACGAAAAGATTAGACATAAAAATCTAAGCTTGAATAAAACCTAAGAAAGCGCAGATCAAGAGAGCGCAAAAAAATACAGTAAAAACCAGTTGGAGGTTCAAAAAAATGTCAAATAATTTTCACGGCACAAGATTCTTTGTGGATGTCAAAAAAGACACCCAATACGCCATAACTTTTACGATGGGACGTGCCTCGGAATTTGTCGCACTGGACGGTAAAACCGGACAGCCCGTGCCTCCGCAGCTTCTTTTTGACGGTGCCGGAAACGAGTCCGTTCTGGAAATTGCGGACGATCAGACAAGAGAAGTTTTTGCGTTGAAGCTGATGAAAACACCTATCGGCATGGGTGTTGCTCTTGAGGCGACAGGAAAAACGCTGGACAAGCTGCCTTCCCAGCATCCGACAGGCGGTGCCGATGCGGCGCGCCGTTTTGACAATATCCGTAAAAAACAGATCGACAATCTGAAAGATATATTTGGCGGATTGTTTGGCGATCGTGATCGTGATGATGATCCCGATGAAAAGCCGTTCGGCGGTCTGGGCGATATGTTCGGCAACGGCGAAGATCAGGACGATACATGGACACCGCCCAAGCGCGAGCCCGTCAAGCAGACGACGCCGACCGGCCAGCGCAAGCCCGGAATTAAAGGTGTTCCGAGCGGCGGTTATAAAGTTTCCGATACCGCACTTGAAAAGGTACTGCACAAATTCGGTTCCGATCTGACGGAGCGCGCGATGAACGGCGAACTTGATCCGATTGTCGGTCGTGATGAAGAACTCGCGCAGCTCAAACAGTTTTTGCTGCGTAAAAACAAGTCAAGCGTCAACATTCTCGGCGAGGCTGGTACGGGTAAAACTGCGATGTTCGATGCGCTGGCACAGGATATCGTCGCCGGAAAAGCCGAAGAAGAGTTGAGTGACGCACGCGTGATTGCGCTGGATATTACCGGCATGAACGCGACGGATCAGGCAAAATTCCGCGGCCAGTTTGAAAAAGAGCTGAAAAAAGTTCTTGATGGTCTGGAAGAGCGCGGCGGCTACATCAACGGCCAGAAAATCATCCTTTGCCTTGACGAGATTCACTCGATTCTCGGCGCGGGTGCTGTATCCGGCAATGAAGGTGGTGGTGCGGCGCAGATCATGAAGCCGTTTCTTGCACGCGGCTCCGTAACCTGCGTCGGAACGACGACGTTGAAAGAGCACAAGAAATATATCGAGAAAGACGGCGCGCTTAACCGGCGTTTCCAGCCGCTCTATCTTGAGCAAACCGACGAGGCGGCGACATTGTTCATTCTGGACAAGGTCAACGAGCATTACGGCAAATATCACGGCATGGACAAGCTGCTGACCGAACAGCAACTCAAAAAAGTTGTGAAAATGACCAACCGCTTTATGCCGTCCCAGTTCCAGCCCGATAAAGCCATCGGCGTTTTGGATGATGCGATGGCGATTGCACGGAAGGAAGGCCGTAAATCCGTCAACGATGATGATATTATCACGGCGGTGTCGAAAGCCTCGAAACTGTCCAAGAAGTTTCTCAATCAGGATGATCACGAGCGTTTTGTGGCGCTGGAGGAAAATCTTCCCGAGATCGTTCTGGGGCAGGACGAGCAGCTTGAGCAGATTTCCGACCGTCTGGTATCGGCACGTGCCGGCCTGACGGATCCGAACCAGCCCTGGGGCGCGTTCCTGTTGCTGGGCCCGACGGGTGTCGGTAAAACCGAAACCTGCTACGGTCTGGGCGAATTGCTGCATGGCAGCCGCGATTCCGTTATCCGGATTGATATGAGTAAATATGCGGAAAAACACACGGTTTCCGGCCTGATCGGCTCGCCGCCGGGCTATGTCGGACATGAGGATTCCGAAGGGGAATTCGAAAAAGTCCGTGAAAAACCCTATAGCATCGTCGTATTGGACGAAGTCGAAAAGGCGCATCCCGATGTCTTTAATGTTCTGTTGCCGATTTTGCAGGACGGGGAAATTGAAGACAGCCGCGGTCGCAAAATTTCGTTCAAAAACACGATCATTGTCATGACCAGTAACCTCGGCGCGAGTAAAAGCGGCGGCAGAACGATCGGTCATGTCGCGGCAAGCGATACCGATGATGACCGTACACTGACTTATGCGGCCGCATCCAAAAAGCATTTCCGCCCCGAATTGCTGAACCGGATCAATATGCTGGGCGGCACGGTGGTCTTTAACCGCCTGCCCAAACCGGTTATTGAAAAGTTGGTGGTGCGTGAAATCGGAAAAGTTTCCGATCGTCTGCTGGATAGCAGCGGTGGCGGTCTGGAGCTGGAGAATGTCACACTGAAAGTGGCCGATGAGGTACGTGACTTGCTGGCAGAAAAAGGCTATCAGCCGGAATACGGCGCACGTCCTTTGCAGGCGGAAGTTCAGCGCGGATTGGCGCAACCGCTCGGCAAATGGCTGATGCGCAGCAAGGCTGAATATAAGCAGAAGCTGGAAAATGACGAGGAGGTTCCCGAGACGCTGCGTGCTCTGTTCGAGCCGCTCTCCAAAGCTGAAATCGTCATTGATTCGGCCGGCAAAGAGATGCAGCCGAAGGTCAATGTGATCGAACTTGTCGAGCCGGAGCCTGTTCTGGAAACAGTCGGTGCGCCGGACGATGCCAAAGAAGACGGTGACAGTTCGAAGCCTGCGGCAAAAGACGACAACGACAAGACACCGAAAACCGGCACAAAAGTCAAAATTCCGATCGACGGAGCCAATGACAACAAGGGGTCGGAAAAAATCGATGTCAAAGTCACCAAAACACAGCCTCCGCGTATCCGTCCGCGTCAAAATCGGAAAGGACCCGGTGGCAAGTAAACTGTAAAAAGAGTGAGGCACAAGTTTCTGCAAAGACCGTAAAAATCTCTTGAGACCATCCAACTGGGGTTAGAGCAGAAATTCTCGAGGGGGTATGTCCTTATAAAGACATACCCCCTTATTTATTGTGCAAAAACGGCATATAAAAAAAAGAGCCGGAAGATATTCCGGCTCTTTTTGCTGTTATATGCAGCAGCGGCATATAAGAAAACGCGCGTATTATTACGCGCTTTTCTCTTCCGCTTCTTTTTCTTCTTTTGCTTCGGCGGCGGCCTCTTCGGCTTCAGCTTCGGCGGTTTCTTCAGCGCGCTCTTCTTCTTCAACCGCAAGAATAGCAGCTTCGGCAAGAGAGGGTTCTCCGGCATCGTCTTTGACAACAGCCTCGCCGCTTTCTTTCTGAATTTTTGCCTCATCTTCGGTGCGGGCGATATTCAGCGTGATCTCGACAACCACTTCCGGATGCAGCGCAATTTTTAC
>SKHU01000166.1 GCA_007116755.1 Alphaproteobacteria bacterium | reverse complement strand
CGAATTTCCCTAGTTGTTACAGACTTTTGCTGTAAATTCTCTACAGCTAAAGGAGAAGGCGTTTTCTTCATCCTCTGTCACACGATAATTCAAATCTTCCAACTGATCCTCTTTAATCGAACGCACATCGACCAAGAGACACCGGAGGCCTTCCAATGACCCGATACGACGGTCTCGCGCACCTTTAAATTCCAGCGTTAGGAACTTTGCCGTTGCCGAGGTAGAAGATGCAAGACGCAGGAGAATATCGAAACCCTCATTGTTCTCCGGTGGAACATTTTGGCGTAGATTCAGAGATTCCAGATAACCGTAGTCTGCGGGTCGCAGCGCATAATAAGCTTTTATTTCAGGGGATTTTTTCATTATATAAACTCTACGAAATCTGGGGAAATCTGGGGACACAATACTTAAATTCCTCCGTTTCATTTTACAACCCTTATCTAAACTCTCCCACCGCGCCGATTGTGTCAATTCCGCTTTATTTAATAGGTATCGCCTCCCCCGATTTCCGACTCCTTTACCCCGCTTTTTTCCAGACGGGGGAGATCCTTCGCTTTGCTCAGGATGACGGTTTAAGAAAACTCTCAGCCGCCGCGCGTGAAAACCGGCTCCTTGTCTTTTGACAGATCGGGGCGGAATCGGTAGCCGTCTTCAGAAAATTGTTGCAGCGCTTCGGGGTCTTCAATACGGTTTTGAATAATATAACGTGCCATCATGCCGCGCGCGCGTTTGGCCAAAAGCCCGATGGTTTTCGGTTTTCCGTCTTTGATCTCCTTGAAATGCGGCGTGATAAAATCCGCATCAAGCGATTTCGGATCGACGGCTTTGATATATTCGTTTGAGGCCAGATTAACAACAACGCGGCTTTTATGGCCGGAAATATCGTCATTGACGGCTTTTGTCAAAATATCCTGCCAGAAATCGTAAAGGTCTTCGCCTTTCGGGTTTTTGAATTTTGTGCCCATTTCCAACCGGTAGGGCTGCATCAGATCCAGCGGACGCAGCAGTCCGTAAAGGCCGGACAGAATGCGTAAATGATCCTGCGCATATTTTAAATCCTCCGCCGACAGGCTGTCCGCATCCAGCCCGACATAAGTATCGCCGCGAAATGCAAAAGCGGCCTGTTTGGCGTTATCTGGCGTGAAGTTCGGCTGGAAACTTTGATAGCGCACATAATTCAGTTCCGCCAGATTGTCCGAAAGACTCATCAGACGCTTGAGATCGGCACGGCTGAGTTTTTTGGCCAGCGTGACAAGTTCGCCCGTCAGTTGTGCAAACAGCGGTTTTGTGAAGTCGGGGCAGGGCGGTTTGCTGTCAAAATCAAGTTTTTTGGCGGGGGAAATCAGCACCAGCATATTTATTTTTCTCCTTTATTCCTCTCTTTTTATTCTTCGCTAAGATATTTTGCGTGGTGTTGCAAATGGTCGTCGATAAAGCTTTGAATAAAGAAATAGCCGTGATCGTATCCGTCCTGCATGCGCAAGATCAGTTCTTGTCCCGTTTTTTTGCAGGCGGCGGCAAAGGCTTTCGGGTGCAGTTCCGTATTCAGGAAAGCATCTTCCGTACCCTGATCGATCAAAATCGGCGGCAGACCGCTGATATTCCGTGACAGCAGCAGTTCCGTCGCGTCATAATCGCGCCATCTCTCGCGGTTTTCGCCCAGATATTTGCCCAGCGCCTTCTGTCCCCAATCGGTCTGCATCGGCGTGACGATCGGCGCAAAGGCGGAAACAGATTTATAGCGCGACGGGTTTTTCAGATAAATTGTCAAAGCGCCGTGCCCGCCCATCGAATGGCCGAAAATCGACTGCCGCGCGGGAGCGATGTTGAAATTTTCCGCAATCAGTTGCGGCAGTTCCTCGGCAACATAGCTGTACATATTATAATGTGTGTGCCACGGTTTTTCGGTCGCATCGACGTAAAATCCCGCGCCTGTGCCGAAATCCCAGCCTTCTTCGTCGGGAATATGATCGCCGCGCGGCGAGGTGTCGGGCGCGACAACGGCAATCCCCAGCTCTGCCGCCATGCGATAGGCGTTGCCTTTGACGGTGAAATTATCCTCCGTACAGGTCAGGCCGGACAGGTAATACAGAACCGGAACCGGCGCATGCTCCGCCGCGGGCGGCAGGAAGACGGTAAAACGCATATCGCATTGCGTTGCAGTACTGCGATGCGTGTAATAGCCGAGCCTGCCGCCGAAACATTTGTGTTCCGAAACGATGTCAGGTTTTGCGGCGGGGGCGTGTTTAAGCGGTTGCGGCATGGCGGAACTCCTGCTGCCCGTGTTGTTCTAGGGCCTCGTCATAGACGACGACGCTGCGGATGCTTTCGCCTTTGTGCATCAGATCGAATGCGGTGTTGATCTGATCCAGCTTCATCGTATGGGTGATCATATCGTCGATGTCGATTTTGCCCTGCATGTACCAGTCCACGATTTTCGGCACATCGGTGCGGCCGCGTGCGCCGCCGAAGGCCGAGCCGCGCCAGACGCGCCCTGTGACCAGCTGGAACGGGCGGGTGGAAATTTCCTGCCCCGCGCCGGCAACGCCGATAATCACGCTTTCGCCCCAGCCTTTGTGGCAGCATTCCAGCGCCTGACGCATCGTCGTGACATTGCCGATACACTCAAAACTGTAATCCGCCCCGCCGCCGGTCAGGTCAAGAATGGCCTCGATCACATCGGGGGTTTCGCGCGGGTTGATGAAATCGGTCATGCCGAATTTTTCAGCCAGACCGCGTTTGAGCGGATTGACATCGACACCGATAATTTTATCGGCGCCGACCATACGCGCGCCCTGAATGACATCCAGACCGATACCGCCCAGACCGAAGACCACGACATTCGACCCGGGTTCGACTTTGGCACCAAAGACAACGGCGCCGATCCCCGTCGTCACGCCGCAGCCGATATAGCAGACTTTGTCAAACGGCGCATCTTTGCGGATTTTTGCCAGCGCGATTTCCGGCAAGACCGTGTAATTGGAAAAGGTCGAACAGCCCATATAATGCAGCACCGGACGGCCGTCCAGCGAAAAGCGGCTGGTACCGTCGGGCATCAGCCCCTGACCTTGCGTGCTGCGGATCGACTGGCACAGATTGGTTTTCGGATGCAGGCAGTAATCACATTCGCGGCATTCGGGCGTATAAAGCGGAATAACATGATCGCCCGTCTTCAGGGATTTCACCCCTTCGCCGACTTCAACAACAACGCCCGCGCCTTCATGGCCGAGAATGGCAGGAAAAGCGCCTTCGGGATCGTCGCCCGACAGGGTGAAGGCATCGGTATGACAAATTCCGGTCGCCTTGATTTCCACCAGAACTTCGCCGGCTTTCGGCCCTTCAAGATCGACATCGGCGACGGTTAAAGGCTGTCCGGCAGCCAGAGCAACAGCGGCGCGTGTTTTCATGGTTTTTTCCTCCGGTTTTAAGATAATTTGGATTGCTCCCAAGCATGCCAGAATGCAAGATAGGAGTCGAGAGAGAATTAAAAACAGGAAAGACAAAGCCGATGAAACTGCACCCCACACCTGAATCGCCGACACTTGTTATGCATGATATGGCCTCTTTGCGCGAAACCTCCGGCCAGCCGGTGATCAAGCTGGGCTTCGGCCAGTCGCCTTTCCCGCCGCCGGCGGTCGTGATTGAGGCGCTGAAAGAAAACGCCCACCGCCATGATTACGCGCCCGTGGCCGGAATTCCGGCGCTGCGTGCGGCGGTCGCGGAACATCACCGGCGGCATGACGGGCTGGAATGCACGGAAAAGGATATTCTGATCAGCGCGGGATCAAAGGCATTGCTTTATGCCGCGATGGCCGCATTTCAGGAGGCATCGGTCATTATTCCCGCGCCCGCATGGGTATCCTATGCGCCGCAGGCAAAACTTATCGGACATGAGGTCGTCTCCCTGCCGCGCATGGCGGGAAAGGGATGGAAAATTCTGCCGGAAGATATCGCCAATGCGGCAGCGCTGTGCGGCGCGGGGCGGGAAAAACTGCTGATTTTCAACGCGCCGGGCAATCCGGACGGCATCTGCTATACCGAAAACGAGTTGAGAGCATTGGCCGATGCGGCACGGAAAGAAGATATTATCGTTATTTCCGACGAGATTTACGGGCGGCTGCATTTTGAAGATGCGCATGTCAGCATCGCCCGTTTTTATCCCGAAAAAACCGTTGTCACCTCCGGCCTGTCGAAATGGGGCGGGGCGGGCGGCTGGCGGCTGGGTACGGCGGTTGTTCCGGAAAGCCTGACGGGTTTGCGCGCGGCGATGCTCGGCATTTTGTCGGAAATCATCTCTTGTGCGCCGACACCGATCCAGATGGCGGCCGTCACCGCCTATCAGGACAGTGCGGAGATGCGGGATGCGCTTGCCCGCCGCCGTGCCATTTTGAAAGAACTGGCGGAATATTGTCATGAAATGCTCTTCTCTGCCGGAATCGGCTGCACACGCGCCGAAGGCGGATTTTATGCTTTTGTCGATTTTATGCCGCTGCAGGAGGCGTTTGCGCGACGCGGCATCGAAAATTCTTATGCGCTGTGTGAAATTCTTCTGCAGGAAACCGGCGTGGCGCTGCTGGCAGGACAGGCTTTCGGCATGGCTCCGGAATATCTGTCCGCGCGTCTGGCTTTCGTCGATTTTGACGGTACGGCGGCGCTGGAGGCGGCCAAAAACGAAACAATCGACCGCGATTTTATCCGCAAACACTGCGCCAAAACCTGTGACGGTATTGCCGCCGTCAAAACATGGCTTGAAGCAATATCCTGATATTGTTTTGCTTTTGTTTACTTTAACGCATGTATAATGGATAAGGAGCGGCGCGGAACGGAACGTCAAGGCACGGAAACCGGAATTTTTTATATTCATGGAAAAAAAGCTTAAAAAATTCAGGCTTGAAAATTTATCGGTGACGCCGCGCTTTGTCCTGTTTATGCTCAGCCTTCTTTATCTTTATGCCGAGCTGGTCTTCAATGTGCTGATGCTGGACGCGGCCGGCACCAGCATGACGACACCGCGCGAGATTGAGGATATCCAGTATTTCGGCCGGATGATTTCCGCTTTCGGTTTTACACTGCTGGTGCTGGGCATGTTCGTTAAAAACGGTTTCGTCCTGCAAACGCCGACCGACTGGAAACTGGCCTGGGGGACGGTGTTGTTATGCTCTTTTCCGCTGTTTATGACCTATGGAGAGATTATTTTCGGCACAATAACCGGGCGCAATATTTCCGATGCGGCAATCAGCAAGGAAATGCACTGGGCCTTCGTGACGCTGGGCGGCTGCATTATTTTTCTGGCTACGCGCGGCAGTAATCCTTTTTTTACCATTCTCGGAATCGTGATGATGGCCTGGCCGGCAATGTTTTCCGGACAGAAGCTGATGGTCGAGCGCTATGTCGTCTCTCCGACAAGCTGGGAAGACCGGCTGACGGCGCGTTATATGCTGATGGCGCGTAGCAGTGCGGAGGATTGCATGATCCGGCTGGGCGAGCTTGATCTGTGCCATGCGGCAATCAAGAACGACGAGCTGCGCAGCGTCAATGCCGTGCTGGCGACATTTATGACTTTTGCCTCGCAGGAGGTGAGTGCCGAACTTGATGCGCAGAAAGAGGCGGTACTGTGGAATCTGGTGATGAAAAACGCATGGTTCGGTGTTGACGAGGCTTATATGCGCTATCTTTACGAGGTCGACGATGTTAACCGTGCGGTGCAGCACCAGTACAATCTGATTATGAACCAGTATGAGACGCGGCGCGAAAGATTTAAATATACGCTGTACCAGCAATACTCCGATGCTTCCCGGCGATATTTCCGCGCATTGGACACATCTGTTACAGAAGAGGTTGCAGCGCGCAGCTGGGCACAGATCGATCGCCGCAAACAGGGCGGGTGGGAGGAATACCGCCGCGTGGCGGTCAATTACAATATGTCGATTGCGGAAGTGGCGCGCGATGTCCGTGCCGAGCTGACCCGCATACACCAGATTGCCCGCATTTGTCGCGGCGGACATTGCGACCGCCAGAAGCGCAGTATCTACACGGAAATGATGCGAAAATACGGCGAATATACCGGCAGGCTGGAAGAGGTGTGCGGCGGCAATATTTTGGAACACCCCTGCCGTTTGACAACAGAAGAGATTGCGGAGCATATTCACAGGGAAAAAGATCCGGAATTTATCGCTGCCAGCGGTTTTCCACCGGATATTCAAACCCGCGAAGATTTTTTTGCACAGCCTGCCTTGCGCAAAAAACTTGAGACGGAGGTACGGAATGCGTTTTATGAGGAGTTGCGCAAGGAGAACATTTATGTTGCCAAAGACGATATTCCGTTTTTTCGCTCGCAGCAGGAAATTGAGAATTATCTGATGCGAAAAATTCGCGGCGAGGCGGACAGGCAATGGTCGGCAAATATTGTAGCGGCACTCGGCTTTTTTGTGCCGCCGGGGCTGGAATGGGATATGTTTTTTCAAATTATCGACGAACGTCCGGAAATGGCGCAGCTTCAAGTCAGGGGCGAGGAAATTCTGGAGCCGCCGCCGAAAGTTCAGACGCTGAGCCGTCAGGAATTTGCACAAAAATACATTGTTCCCGAATATGAGCGGGAGGCGGTCAAGCACTTCGACCAGATTCGTGAAGAAGCACCGCAATATGCCAATCACGCACGTCTTGCCGAGCAAGGCAAGGATTATGTGCGCGCGGTTTTCATTCCGGCAATTGCGTTGGGTCTGTCTTTGCTGATCGCCTTGATTACCGTGGCAAAGAATCTGATTTTCCTGATGTCTTACGTGTTCAAATTCTTTTATCTTTTGCTGGGCGGCAAGCGCATTCATTTAAAACGGGCTGAAAATATTTATCACATTGCGGCGTGGTTTGTTTTTTCTGTGCTGTTCGCGCTTTTTGTCATGTTCAGCCGCAACGCCTATACGGAGAATAAAACCTATCAACTTTATTATACGCGCGTTGCCGAACACTCAAAACCGATGGCTGTCGGTCTGGATATCGTCGTGCGGATCCAGCCGACGATTTACGGTTACGGTAAAAAAATTGTCGACTCTCTTGGCCGGATACCGCGCGGTTAGAAAGTCGACAATTTTTCTTTTCGTTTCGTCTGTTTTTACTTTTTCGCTTTTGCTGCGGTTTTCTTTGCTGCCGGCTTTTTGACAACGGCTTTTGCTTTGCCTGCGGCTTTCTTGACGGTGGTTTTTGTTGCTGTGGCTGTTTTTTTGACAGTTGTCTTTGCCTTAACAGCGGTTTTCTTTGCTGTGGTTTTTGCAGCGCTCACGGCTTTCTTGACGGTTTTGACGGCTTTTTTTGCTGCGGTTTTTTTCGTGGCGGCTGCAGAGGGTTTCGGCTTCGGTTTGGCTTTGGCGGCTTTTGAGGTTGTCGGCGCAGGTTTTTTCTTCGTGGTGGCTTTTGTGGTCATATGCGTATTCCTTTTGAATGTTGCATGAAGCGCGGGATACGGGCAGAACGCCGTATAGACCGCATACGCCCAGTATACCACATATCGGGCGCCGGAATATCGCTTTTTGAATCGCCATCGATTTTTTTTGGGATAAGAAAAAATGGTGAGCCCTGAAGGATTCGAACCTTCGACCTACTGATTAAAAGTCAGTTGCTCTACCAGCTGAGCTAAGGGCTCCCGCAATGCGGAAAAACACGAGGCACATTACTGCAAAAAAGCAAAACAGGTCAAGGTGTTTTTTGACTATATCTAAAAATCTCCGTCGTATTTTTTGCGCGTTTGAAATGCTTGACAAGCACGGAGGAAGGCTTTACTAAGAATGTCGTGCCCAGATGGCGGAATTGGTAGACGCGCTAGCTTCAGGTGCTAGTTCCTGTATGGGAGTGGAGGTTCGAGTCCTCTTCTGGGCACCAAGATTATGTAGATATCCCGGAATAAAAATCAATATAAAGCGCTGTTTTAAAAGGGCTAAACGGAATTTTCCGTTCCATCTCCT
>SKHU01000276.1 GCA_007116755.1 Alphaproteobacteria bacterium | reverse complement strand
GGCAACAGCAACTGCTGCAAGGCAAAGCGCCCTGAAGACACTGAACAGCCTGATTTTGACCACGGGAACCTCCTGAAAAATTTTTATTCTTCTTGTTTGTCGTTTCGGGGAAAGATATAGCACCGATTTCCCACGCTGTTAACAACTTTATCAAATTTTTCCCCTGCATTTCAAAAGAAATTGCCGTTTACAGAAACTTAATGCAAAACACTTACTATGTAAGGTGATTTTTTATACTCCGGAGGAAAATAATAGTATGGGATGTTAAATTTCACGTAGAGTTTATAAAAGAATTCAAAGAACTGAATATTCCAACCCGTGAAGCATTAATATCAAAAATTGAAGAACTTGAAAAAGAAGGGCCACGGCTAAAACGCCCACATGCCGATACGCTAACCGGATCGCGCCATGCCAATATGAAAGAATTACGGCTGGAAGCCGGTGGCGGCGTATGGCGTGCTTTTGCATTTGATCCCGCAAGACAGGCCGTTATTTTATGCGGCGGCGATAAAGCAGGATACGGCAACAAAAAAAGGTTTTATAAATCTTTAATTAAAAAAAGCTGATATGCGTTTTGATCAGCACCTCAGGCAGATTAAGGATGGTAATGTCACGGCATATAATGTTCCAAAAGGATTAAAATCATGACTAACAATAAAGATAAGGAAAATGGCGATCAAACGATCAGCTATAAAGAATTTTTAAAAGATATGAGTCCCGAAAGCATTGCACGCATCAAGGCAATGGGTGAAGAATCCAGAAAAGAAATGGAAATCCTTGATTATCTGCAGGATGAATTGCATCTGACCCCTGAAGGGCTTGCGGAAATTCTGGCAATCCCGCGCGAGGATGTTGCACGGATTGTGCGTCACGGGGATATGCTGCTGGCCGCACTGCAAAACGGTGTTGCGCCTGCGGGCGGGAAAATTTCAATTCTTATTGAAATGCCGGACAGGAAACCTCTGAAACTGTCCGAAATTGCAGATGTCATCAATCTGCAGCGCGATCCCTGAACATTTTCTATTCCTCTACCGGAACAAGGCGCAGAATATCCCCTTCATAGGTGTCGAGCAGAATGTAAAGATAGCCGTCCGGCCCCTGCCGCACATCGCGGATACGCTGCTCCAGCTCCGTCAGCAGACGTTCTTCCGCAACGACCTTTTCCCCGTCCAGCGTCAGACGTGCCAGATGCTGCCCCGCCAATGCGCCGACAAACAGCGATCCCTGCCATTGGGGGAATTGGTCACCCGTATAAAACGCCATGCCCGACGGCGCAATCGACGGTGTCCAGACATAGATCGGGTCTTCCGCCCAATCCGCCGATGTCGCGCTGCCGACGGCTTTGGGCAGATGGTATTCCCTGCCGTGGGAAATCTCCGGCCAGCCGTAATTTGCGCCTTTTGCAAGAATATTTACCTCGTCGCCGCCGCGCGGCCCGTGTTCGTGAAACCAGATGATCCGCGTTTCGGGATGTATGGCCATACCCTGCGCATTGCGGCTGCCGGTGGCATAAATCGCGGGATGTGCGCCGTCTTCCATCAAATAGGGGTTATCCTCGGGAATGCCGCCGGTATCGGTCAGACGCAGAATGCTGCCGGCGGGGTCGGATTTGTCCTGCGCGCGCGGACGGTCGCCGCGGTCGCCGATACCGAAATACAGATAGCCGTCATCGTCGAAGACGAAACGCGAACCGAAATGCTGCCCCGACCGGCTTGCCTGCGGCAGGCGGAAAATCTCGCGCAGCTCCGTCAGACGTTCCCCCTCCAGAACCGCCATCGTCACAGCGAATGTCACGCCGCCGTCATCGGGGGCGGCATGCGACAGATAAATACGGCGGTTCCGTTCGAATTGCGGGTGCAAAATCACATCCAGAAGCCCGCCCTGACGGTGTTCAACAATCGGCGGCAGGTCACTGATATAGGTTTTTTCGCCGGTTTCGGGATTGACGCGGATCAGATTGCCTTCGCGCTCGGTCACCAGAAATCCGCCATCCGGCAGAAAGGCCAGCGCCCACGGAAAATCAAAACCTGAAGCAACATGTTCGATTTTATAGGTGACGGGCGCAACGGGTGCGGCATGGCCGTTTTTCATCAATACTATGCCGGAAAGCGAGGCGATCAAAAGAACGGCCATAAGAGCAATCACAGTAAGCAAGACCTGTCCGGGTTTCATCTTTTTGATATCCTCCTTGTTTTTTGCCGCCGCATCGGTTAATTTCTGCGTATGTCACACAAGAAGAGATCATACGACACCCTGCTGGACAAGGTCAATGAAGCGGTGTACCGCCGCGACCGCCTGACCTATAAAGTATTGACGGCAGAAGGCAGCCTTGCCCGCAATTTTTCCGCTGTCTCCTATCTGCAGAACGAGCTGCATCTGCATACGCTTTTGAACAAAAAACCGCTGAAAAAAGCCGTCGCGGAGATGGAGTCGGAAAAAGACCCCGTGCGCATCGCGCATTTAAGGCGCGTGAAACATTATCAAATCCATTACGGCAGCGGTACAAAGCAGGATCTGGTGCGCCGTGCACTGGCCGCTTCAGCCTCCGAAAGCCGCTGGCGCAGCGCCAAAGAAAAAGGGCAGTACTGGTCGCTGTCCTCCAAATTCGGCAGGCTGATCGGGATTAGCCGCGCGTTCGGCGCAAAAAAAGCGGAAAAACTCGGCATCGACTCAAGTTATGAGGCGCTGATGGATGAATATGATCCCGGGCGCGATGTGCGGCATTTCGACACGCTGGTCAAAGAGATGACGGATTTTCTGAAACCGCGCATCAAAACCCTGCCGAAAGCGGAGAAAGCGCGCAAAACCGACCCGCTTTTCGCCTTGCCGAAAGATGTGCAGCGCGAATTGTGCCGCAAAATTCTCGACCATATGGGGCTGGATATGGACAGGCTCGATCTTCGCGACGGGCCGCACCCGACCTGTTTCGGCCAGCGCGACAGCGTGCTGATGACCATGTCTTATGATGAAGAGGATTTCACCTATGCGGCGCTGGCGGCGGTGCATGAAGGCGGCCATGCGCTGTTTCGCCAGAATATGCCGAAAGAGCTGGATGGCGGCCCCGCCGCCGAAGTTCCGGGACAATCGGTTGACGAGGCCATGGCGCTGATTTTTGAAAATGCGCACGGCCACAGCCGCGGCTTTGCAAAATTTCTGGCCGAAACGCTGAAAAAGGATTTCGGCATCGACCGCAAGGATCTGACGGCGGAAAAAATTTACGAGCGCCTGCAAAAAAGCGGCATGTCGCTCCTGCGCGGCACAGCGGGGGAGGAGGTCTATCCCCTGCATATCGTGCTGCGTTATAATGTGGCGCGCGATATGATCGACGGCGGCGTGTCCGCGGAAGACATGCCCGTAAAATGGGCGGCGCAGGAATATGCGCTGCTGGGCCACGATACGCCGCCTGCAAATGACCGCACGGCGGACGGGCATCACTGGTCGGCGCGGGCGATGCAGGATATTCACTGGTACGGCGGCAAAATCGGCTATTTCCCCTGCTATCTGACAGGGACATTGATGGCCGCGCAATTGCTGGAAAAATCCGTGCAGGACGCACCGGAAATTGAAAAATCCACCGAGAATTTCGACACCGCACCGCTGCTGGAATGGCTGCAGGAGAAGGTCTACCCCGCAGCGCCGCATATGACGGCAGAAGCGCTGACCGAAAAACTCACCGGCAAAAAACTCGGCACGGCCGCCTTCAAATCCCGCATCCTGAAAACCGCCGCCGCACCAAAACGCCCCCCAAAACCTTGAAGAATCAGGCGGTTTTTTCCCAGCCGCCGGTTTCGGTCTGGCGGAAATAGACGGTTTCAAACCCCTTGTCGCGAAAGGTTTTCCATTGTGCGCGGGCGGCGTCGGTGGCTTCTGCGTCCAGACCGTTGAACAGGATGCAGCAGATAGAAAAATCCTCTAACCCCTCCGCCGTTGCGCCGTCGGCCAGTACCAGCACATCGGCCTTATTCGGATTTTCATTGTCCGCCGTCAGAAAAACCGGCTGTTCTTCCGTAAACGCGTCCTTTTCCGCCGAATGCGGCAGAAACCCTTCGGGATGGCGGCTCCACAGCATCGCATCCAGCGCCGCAACGCGCTCTGCGCTGCCCAGCCGCACCAGAATGCGCATGCCGCCCGCATAGATTTTCTCCAGCAGCGGCGGCAGAAACTGCTCGGTTCCGCCACGCGTCAGATGGTAAAAACGGATTTCCGTCGTCACGCCGTTATCCTTCAAGTTTTGGTTTTTTCCCGTTTATTTGGCCTCGTAATGCGCCGCCACCAGATGGTCGAGCAACCGCACGCCGAATCCCGTGCCGCCTTTCGGCACAGTCGGACGGTCTTTTTTCGACCAGGCCACACCGGCAATATCCAGATGCGCCCAGACCGTGCCGTCCTTGACAAAACGTTTCAAAAACGCCGCCGCCGTCGCACTGCCCGCATCGCGGCCGCCGATATTCTTCATATCGGCAATATCGGAATCAATCGCCTTGTCCCATGCCGTGCACATCGGCATATGCCATGTTTTCTCGGACACATCTTCTCCTGCTGTCATCAGATGTTTGGGCAGATCGTCATCATTGGAGAAAATTCCCGCATATTCATGCCCCAGCGCAATAATAATCGCGCCGGTCAGCGTCGCCAGATCAATCATCACTTTCGGCTTGAATTTGTCCTGCACATACCACATCGCATCGGCCAGCACGAGGCGGCCTTCCGCATCCGTATTCAAAACCTCGATCGTCTGCCCCGACAGCGAGGTCAGGACATCGCCCGGCCGTGTCGCATTGCCGTCCGGCATATTTTCCGCCAGCGCCAGAATTCCGATGGCGTTGATTTTCGCCTTGCGTCCGGCCAGCGCCTTCATCAGCCCGCTGACTGTTCCCGCGCCGCCCATATCCCATTTCATCTCGTCCATGCCGGGGCCGGGTTTTAAGGAAATACCGCCCGTATCGAAGGTGATGCCCTTGCCGACGAAAGCAACGGGTTTTTTTGCCGCAGCAGGCGCATTTTTCGGCAAACCGTCATATTGCATCACGACCATGCGCGGCGGGCGTACGCTGCCCTTGCCGACGCCGATGATCGCGCCCATGCCCATTTTTTCCATCTGTTTTTCCGTCAGCACCTGAATTTTCACGCCCAGCGGCGTCAGCTCTTTTTTCACGCGATCGACAAAGCTTTCGGGGTAAAGCACGTTCGGCGGTTCGGAGACGAGATCGCGGGTAAAAAACACGCCCGCCGCAATTTTCTCCATCGGCGCATAGAGTTTTTTTGCCGCCGCCGCCTCGCCCAGTACCAGATCGAGTTTTTCGACCGTTTTGGGACGCTCGTCCTTTTTCTTTGTGCGGTAGAGATCAAAGCTGTAATTATGCAGCGCTGCGCCGAAGGCAAAACGCGCGGCGGTTTCCGCTGCGTTTTCCGCCCCGTCGGGCAGATCGACCAGCACGGCGGCGCCTTTCTGTTTCAAATCCTTCAAGGCTTTGACCAGCGTTGCGCCCAGCGATTCCAGATCGGTGGCGGAGAGTTTTTTTCCGCCCGCCGTGCCCAGCACGATGATATGATCAACTCCGCCGCCCGCGCCGGAAACGACAAGGCTCTGCTTCAGCTTGCCTTCGAAATGTGTCGAGGCTTTCACGGCGCGCGACAAAGCACCGCCGGTTTTTTTATCCATGTCTTTCGCATTTTTGGACAATGCGCCTTTTTTTCCTGCAAAAACGGCAATAACGCCGGCATTTTTCGGCATTGTGCCCGTAAAACCCGCTTTCAGCATCTTTAAAACCCCTGTTTTCGGTTGTATATTTTTCAGAAGACGTTTATTTTCCAGTGATAAAAGCCTAACAGAAAACAACGGAAAGACAACAGGCAAAATGCGGCTGACCACGCGCTATATCACGAGGAATATTCTGATGTCGGCACTGTTTGTGTTGCTGATTTTGCTGGCGGTGATCTGGCTGACGCAATCGCTGCGTTTTCTGGAACTGATCGTCAATTCCAACGCGCCGGTCTCGCTGTTCATGAAAATGATCGCGCTGTCGCTGCCGCGCTTTCCGGAGATCATTATTCCCGTCGCCCTCGTTGCAGCGGTGATTTTCAGCTATAACCGCATGATGATGGACAGTGAAATTGTCGTGATGCGCTCGGCCGGTATTTCGCCGCGCCGTCTGGCCGTGCCGGCGCTGGTTGTTGCAGGGCTGTCCGTATTTTCCATGCTGCTGTTCAGCACGTGGCTCTCCCCTGCGGCGCGGGCGGAGATGCAGGATTTGCGGCAGGTGATCCGCGCCGAATTTTCGACGTTTCTTTTGAAAGAGGGCGTATTTAACCCCGTCGGCGATGATCTGGTGATTTATCTGCGTGAACGGCGGCGCGGCGGCGAGCTGCACGGGCTGTTGGTGCATGACACGCGGCCGGAAAACAGAACTCCCGTGACCATCACGGCGCGGCGCGGCATTCTGGTGACGGCGGAAGACGAGCCGGCGGTTATTGTCTATGACGGCAGCCGCCAGCAATTCGATCCCGCCACCGGCAGTTTGTCAAAGCTGGAATTTTCCGAATACACGCTGGAAATCCACAATTTTAAAGAGCAGGTCGGTCGCCGTTTCCGCGATGTAGATGAACGGTCTCTTCTGGAAATCCTGACGCTGGATTATGACAGCAGTGAACAGTTGCGGGGCCGCAAACACGAATTTATGATCGAGGCGCATAAACGCATTATTATGCCGTTCAGCGCCTTCGGGCTGACGCTTGTGACGCTGGCCTGTCTTTTGACCGGATCGTTCAACCGGCGCGGACAGGTGCGCAGAATTATCACCGCTGTAACGCTGGTCTTTTTGATGCAGGCTGTCTATCTGGGGCTGATTAACACCGCCAAAGACGCGCTCTGGGCGATCCCCGCACTTTACGCTGCGGTGATCCTGCCGGTTTTTGCCGCATGGTTCATGCTGGGGGATGGCGGCTATGCCCTGCTGAACCGTCTGCGCAAAAAGCATAAAATCCCGCCTGCCGTACCCGAAGATACGGGAGGGCAGACGGTATGAGATTTTACGCCCCGATCCTCTGGCGCTATACGGCGCGGCATTTCTTTACAAGTTTTCTGGTGCTGACCGGCATTTTTCTGGCCGTTGTCTATTTGCTGGATGTGACCGAGCTGATGCGCCGCGCCTCCGGATACGAGGCGGGCTTGAAAGAGGTCGCACATATGGCGCTTGTGAAGCTGCCGGAAATCGGCCAGATGATCCTGCCCTTTACCGTGTTGTTCAGCGCGATTTACAGCTTCTGGGCGCTGAACCGCAAAAGCGAGCTGGTGGTAATGCGCTCGGCGGGGATGTCCGCATGGCATTTCCTGATGCCCGCCATTCTGATTGCTTTTCTGATCGGCGCGTTTGCGGTCACGGTTCTCAATCCGGTTTCCTCCGTCATGCTGTCCAAATATCTGAAGCTGGAGGAAATCCATCTGAACAAAAAAAGCCATTTCGTTTCCCTGCTGCAAAACGGGCTGTGGCTGCGCCAGACCGATCCGGAAGGTTATGCGCTGATTTTCGGACGGCATTACAGGCCGCATCAATGGGATATGCGCGACGTGATCCTGTTTACCTTCAACAATGACGACCGCCTGATCTCGCGCATTGACGGCGACAGCGCCGAATTGAAAGACGGGTACTGGCTGATCACCAACGCCGCCTTGCACCGCGGCTCTCCGGTGCCCGAGCGCACCGCGACCTACCGCTATCCGACGACATTGACCGTTTCCGATATTGACGATTCCTTTGCCTCGCTGGAAACGCTGTCTTTCTGGGATATGCCGGATATGATCCGCAAGATGGAGGAAACCGGCGTGTCTTCCAGCCGTCTGAAAGTGCATTACCAGTCGCTGCTCTCGCGGCCGCTGTTCTTTATCGCTATGGTTTTGCTGGCGGCCACCGTTTCGCTGCGTCCGGCGCGGCAGGGCGGCGCAGCACTGCTGATCGGCGGCGGCGCTGCGATTGCATTTCTTGTCTTTTTT
>SKHU01000173.1 GCA_007116755.1 Alphaproteobacteria bacterium | reverse complement strand
AGACTGCTTCGACGCTTCTAGCCGCGCTTTCGACCACCTGAATTTTTTCTTCTTTTATCAAGGGATCTGACCGGATTAGACGGTCGTTTAATCTGTCTGGAATATGCGTCCATCTCTTGCCGCAGCGCATCAGGCATCGGCGGCGGTTTTATGCCGCAACGTTTATCCGTTTCATCCGCCTGCTGCCACGCTATGATCGCCGCCGGCAATTCGATCGCGTCCGGCGGGGCAAGATTGCCCTTCTCTTCCCTCTTCTTTCGTCTGTTTTTGGCCTGAATGCGGAACAGCTCCTTGTCCCGATAACTGTCAAGGTAAACTGTTGCATCTATCCCCAGACGCTGCTGTAAATCCCTGTTTTCCGGCTCTGACGGAAATGATTTCATCTGCTGTGCGATTTTGCGGCCTTCCACAGTATTTTCATCAGGCACACATTCATACATTGTGACATCATAGATTTTTCCGTCTTCATCAATCTGTGAGGAACGATGGCTGGATTTCTCTACCCAGTTTTCCGGAACTTTCCCTTCAAACGCGACATGGGTGATCTCTCCCCCGCCCATCGTATAGCCGTAACTGCCGCTGCCGCCGACCGCCTTGACAAAATCCTTGCGCAATTTCGATACGCGTTTTTTTTCTTCCTTATAGTCGTGCAGAATTTTTTCCGACCGTCCCGCCGGCAGAAAATAACGTGTTGACGGATCGGCGGCCTCCGGTTTCGTATATTGATAATCCGCAGGCAAATTAACGCCTTCATGGCGCAGCATCATATGCGGTTCATACATATCGCCGCAACCGCTTCTGAAATACCAGTATTCTTTTGTCGAAAGACGTGCGGAGTCGGTCGGGCGGAAAACTTCTCTCTTATGATTCTCCGGCACCTCAATATAAAACGCATCACGCAGCGCGTGAACGAACGGCCATTCACGATAGGCGCGCGGATACTGGCCTTCCGCTTCACGGACTCGAATCATCGGCTTGCCACCGAAAACATCGGAAAAGGTGCGGTAATCCGGATAAACCAGCCGTGCAAACAGGTCTTTCTGCTCCTGCGGCGCATCTTTTCCAGGACGGTAAACGCCCGGATGCGAATCAAGCTCCTCCCAGTTATCGGGCGGCTCAATGTTTTCCATGCCCTGATAATGCGGATGCAGCGGTGTCCAGTCACAGCGGATACCGATCACCCGCCCATCTTCATAGACAGGATGAAACTGGCTTCTATACGTGGAAAAATGATGTCCGGCCACATTGAAACTCTGGCTGATTTCGGGTTCGCCGAACAGGATAATTTCCAGCCGTTTCTGGTTGCGGTACAGTTCATCTTCCGTACGCAGAATTTCTTTCAAAACAGCTTTCGACCGCCCTTCGGCACGAAAAACGGTTTTACAATACAATTCCTCCAGAGCCGGCGGCGGATCCAAAGGCGGCGTTATACCGATCTGCACATCGAAATCGTCCGCTGCCACCCATTCATATTCCGCGGCATTGATGCATTTTACTTTTTGTACGGTCTTGAGCAGATCCGGATCATAATCATCATCTTTGGAAAACATGCGTTTGAGCGCTTCTTCCTGCGCCCGCGCCTCTTTGATCTGTCCGAGGTCAAGATTGCGGTCGATCGGCAGTTTTTTTGACGGTTCAACCTGCCGGTATACAAGATAAGTCGCATCGCGAAACTCCTGAAACTGCGGCAGGGTTTTGCCGTCAGCCCCGACAATGAATTTAGACAACGGATTTTTACGTGCGGCCGTCGCACCATCTTCCGCTGTTTTGAACAAAGCGCGGATTTTCCCCATCATGGCATCGGGAATGCGGTAGTAACGCGTCTCCTTATCATATGATGCCAAAGAACCCGCCGTAATATGCTGCGCCGTTTTCGGATCATAATCATCCGGCAGCGCCGCTCCCGTACGCGGCACAAATCCCAGCACCGCATTCAACGGAACCGGATCGGCCCAGCCGCCGCCGAAGGACAGATATTTTTCCGCATAGGCAGATTCCTGTGCGCAAAGTTTTTCTGCGCCATCTGGCGGGATATGTCCGCCTTTGTAATCGACGGGAACCTGAAAAATGTAATCCCTTGCCCCCTCTGCTGACGGAATCTCGTAGATTTGATTGGCAACACAGTAAGGGCGCGGATGGCCGTTTTCCGACTTATAAATTTGGACGGAAACCGGATTGTTTATCCCCAGAACATGCAAATCCTCCAGCAGTTCCGATACGTTTTTTTTGGCGTTCCGGTTGCGGGAGCACAGTCTTTCCACAGCTTCAAGGCTGCGTCCTTTTGCACGGTAATAAATATAATCGGTGTTGGAATCGTTTTCAGACATCGCTCTATCCGCCATAATAAATATCAAAAATCGCTATCCATTGAATATATAAATTTAATACGTAAAAAAGTCAAGCGGGTGCATAGACCAAAGCAATATTTTAGATAAGATTTATTGCATCTTTCCGCTTGTTTAAGCATGATGAAATATATAGTATGTGGAATCAGTTAAAGCTTTAACAATTAAAAGAATTGAACGACTTAGGATAAAACCATGACAAAACGCGCTTCATTTCTGGCGATTCCGGTGCTGCTCGCCACTCTGGCAACAGCAGGTTGCAACACGCATTCCGGCACATCGGCGCAAAACGTACAGATACAGCAAGACACATATCAATCTGCGGAAAGGACGCGTTCCCGCCCCTCTCTGCTTGTGGAGACAAGCCGCAATGCCGACGGGTCTTTGGTTTTGTACCGGCCCGGCACGCGTGACGATTATGCGCCTTCGCGCACCGTGATCCGTCGTGAAACGCCCCGGGATACGGCTCCTGCAAGAGGAATGTCGCCCGATCCGGATTCGTTCACGGAAAGCTTCCCGACCGGTAGCCGTACAGGTGAAAACTGGCGGACATTCTCGGCCGGAGCGACCGACCGCTCCCTTCCCGCGCCCTCCCCGCGTATTGATACGCTGGTCGGCCGCAAAGTCAAAGAGCTGCATCAGCAAATTCGGGAAATTGACGATACCACCAACCGCCACGATATGCGCCTGACCCAACTGCAAATGGAAGGCGACCGAATTTCCGGCAACTACCATGCATTGACCGGCCGCCTCAGTTCACACCTGCAATCCGGTACAACACCGGGAAATCCGGAAATGCTGGAATTGTGGAATCAGGCCGGTGACGAGCTTGATAAGCTTTCAACGCGCACGAAAGACCTGCCGCGTCTGGCGAATGATATCGGCAATGCCGCTTCTCAGGCCGCATTTCTGCTGGATTCGGTACGTTCAACCTTCGGCCTGTCCGGTGCTGTTGAAGACGACCATAAAAACCTGACGGCTCTGGAGGATTACGTCACGCAGGATACTGTCCGCCTGAACCGCATCCTGAACGTCGTCAATGATGAAATCAACCGCCGCAACGCCTATCTGCGTTCCGAGCGCCTGAATATGCAGACGCTGTCTGTGGCTATCGCCAATGGCGAGCTTTACGGACAAAGCATGTCCAGCCGCCTGTTCTCGCGCGTTGCCGATACACCGCGCGGCAGCGACCCGTCCGGCGATTTCGGATACCAGCCGGAAGTGCCGTCGCGGCGTCCTTTGGTTATTATCCGCTTTGACCGCCCGAACGTACAGTATCAACAGCCGCTCTACACGGCATTGAGTCAGGCGATGGATCGTTATCCGGGTGCACAATTTGATATTGTTTCTGTCGCTCCGGAAACACGCAACCCTGCAGAGCAGGCGCTGGCCTCCTCGGATGCCCGCCGTAACGGTGAAGACGTTCTGCGTACCATGACACAAATGGGCGTACCGACAAACCGGGTCAATATGGGCAGCGATGTCCGCCCCGGTATTTCGTCCGGCGAAGTTCATCTTTATATCCGGTAGAAAAGATATATAACGGAATCAAAAGCGGCGCTTTAAATAAAGCGCCGCTTTTTTATTCTGATTTATTCCTTATTAAATCGGTGAACGCATCACTTCTTCATAGGCGCGAATCACGCGGTCGCGCACGGCCAAAACAGTATTCAGCGACATTTCCGCCTCTGTGACCGCCTGCAGAACATCGGTGATATCCGCCTTGCCTGCAACGGCGGCAGCGGAAACACGCTCGCTGTTGCGCTGCGCCTGAACCGCGCCGGAAATCGTGTTTTGCAGAATTTCTCCAAAACTCGGCCCTGTCGCAACTTTTTCCATGCCGCCGCCTGCGGAAAGCCCCTGTTGCGCTTTCGCAAGCGCTTCGGCATAGGCTCCGGCTGCCGCTTTGATATCCGTCATCTTCTTAATTCTCCCCTTAATCTAAATATTACGACCGCAGCAAATCAATTGTGCGGTTCAGCATCGTCCGCGTCATATCGATAATACCGAGATTGGCCTCGTAAGAGCGCTGCGCTTCGCGCATATCCATCATCTCGATCAACGCATTGACATTCGGCAACCTTACATAGCCCTGCGCATCGGCTGCGGGATGGTGCGGATCGAATTTCAGGCGAAAATCAGACTGATCCCGCAGAATTCTGTCCACAGAAACATTTTCAGCCCCTGTTTTGCGGTCGAGAATATTCTTAAACGTCACCAGTTTACGTTGATACGGCATTTCCTCCGGCGTACGGCCTGTTGTATCGGCATTGGCCAGATTTTGGGAAATGACACGCATACGCACACCCTGCACTTTCATGCCCTTGGCCGCCGCCTCCATTGCCTGCATCAAATCCATTTCAGCTCTCCTTTATGTCTTTACTGTCCGCTGCCGCGCACAGCCGTGCGCAGAAGATTGACGTTTTTCTGGTACAAATTTGTCATCAGCCGATGATCTGCGGCCAATTGATTGGCTTTGATCAACTGCTCCTCCAATATCACGGAATTGCCCGATGGAGCCGTCTCGTAAACACTTTTCTGGTTTTTTGCTTTAACGGCGGACGCGCCGGCCGCACCATAGTGGCTGGAATGCGTCGCTTTCAGTGTCACGTGACCAATTCCCTGCCCCAGCGGCAAGCCACTGCCTGTCGTCGCCAGCAGCGCCTTAAAGTCCAGAGGCTTCATATCCCGCGGCACATAACCCGGCGTATCGGCATTGGCGATATTCTGCGCCAGAACGCTCTGGCGCTGCGTCTGCCACCCCATTTTTTGGTGCAATGCCTGAAAAAGGGCAATATCCTTCATGGCAATAATCCGTTTCTTTTCGTTTTTCCGTATCGCTTAAAACGCAACCTTCATTGCGAAGGCCTGCAACACTTGATCGAACAGCAAGAAGAATTCCATAGAAAAAGAATCCATATATTTATTATGCCACAGCGGTGTTAAGGAGTCATTAAGTTTCCCTGCTAAAGCGCAGAAGAACGGGAGCAATAACGATCGGCGGGCAGTAAAATTGTTTTCTTATAAATCATCCAATATATCCGGACGGTCGCTGAACACACTGACGATTCCCGCATCAAACATCGCCTCGGCCTCGACCGCATCATTCACCGTATAACACAGCAGCGGATAATGCGATGCCGCCAGCGACGACATCATCACGCCATCCTCCGCAGCAAAAAAACGGCGGTCAAAATGCACCGTCGCCGCCTGCAGATATGCCGCCCTGTCCTGCCAGTTTTCAAGCGTTTCCGGCAGATCCGCCGCCATCAGATAACCGCGCGGATATTCCGGCATCATCAACAGCGACACCTCCAGACTGACGGCCTGAAAACTTGAAATCAGCGGTTTGGGCGCATCCTCTTCCGGCCAGATGCGTGACAACCAGTCCAGAGCCACTTCAGCCGTCTCTTTTTCCCGTCCCGGACAGGGTTTAATCTCAAGATTCAACCCCAACCCGCGGTCAAGAATAACCGAAAGCGCCTCTTCCAGATGCGGAATGCGTTCATCAACAAAGCCTTCGGAAAACCATGCGCCGGCATCAAGCTGTTTTAAATCTTTCCAGTCAGTTTCAGCAACACTGCCCGATGTGCCGGTAATGCGCTCTAGCGTTTCATCGTGGAAAACAACCGGCTCGCCGTCGCGCGAGAGCTTCACGTCGATTTCCACCCATTTCACCCCCATATCGGCTGCCGTATGCAGGCCGACCAGCGTGTTTTCCGGCGCATAAGCAGCCGCCCCGCGATGCCCGATGATACGGGGCAGTTGCAGGGCGGCTTTTTCTTCAGAGTTTTTATCGGGAAACCGGACGATGTTCTCCATCGGCTTTAAGCGTCAGCCGCTTCCTTGACATCGCCGTCGCGGTCAATTTCCTTGCCGGTTTTTTGATCCACGACACGCATCGACAATTTGATCCGGCCGCGATCATCAACACCGATACATTTGACTTTGACTTCATCTCCTTCATTCAAAACATCCGTCACCTGCCCGATCCGTCGGTCGGCAATTTCAGAGATGTGCAGAAGACCGTCCGTCTTGGCAAAAATATTGACGAATGCGCCGAAATCAACGATGCGGACAACTTTTCCGGTGTAGATTTCACCGACTTCTGCCGTTGCCGTCAGATCCTTGATCCATTTGATCGCTTTTTCACTGGATTCGGTATCGACCGAAGATACGGCAACCGTTCCGTCATCCTCAATATCGATTTTTGCACCCGTCACCTCGACAATCTCGCGGATGACAGATCCGCCGGATCCGATGACATCACGAATTTTATCGCGCGGAATAGTGAATGTCGTGATTTGCGGTGCAAAGCTACTGAGTTCCGTACGGGCATCTGTCAGAGCTTTCGACATTTCACCTAGAATATGTAAACGTCCATCGCGTGCCTGCGACAGAGCAATCCGCATGATCTCTTCGGTGACCGAAGTAATCTTGATGTCCATCTGCAAAGAGGTTACGCCCTTTTCCGTTCCGGCCACCTTGAAGTCCATATCGCCGAGATGGTCTTCATCACCGAGAATATCGGAGAGAACGGCGAAATCATCACCTTCTTTAATCAGCCCCATCGCGATACCGGAAACCGGCGCTTTCAGCGGTACACCCGCATCCATCAAAGCCAGAGACGTGCCGCAGACAGTTGCCATAGAGGACGAACCGTTGGATTCGGTGATCTCGGAAACAACGCGTACCGTATAGGGAAACTGCTCCCTGGACGGCATCAGCGGGTGAAGCGCACGCCATGCCAGCTTGCCGTGGCCGATTTCGCGACGACCGACAGGGCCGATACGCCCGCATTCGCCGACAGAGAACGGCGGAAAGTTATAATGCAGCAGGAAGGGCTCTTTGTATTCGCCATCCAGCGCATCAATGATCTGCTCATCCTGCCCCGTGCCGAGCGTGGCCACGACCATTGCCTGTGTCTCTCCACGCGTAAACAGCGCCGAGCCGTGTGCACGCGGCAATACGCCAACCTCCGACGTGATCTGGCGAACGGTTTTTGTGTCGCGCCCGTCAATTCGCTTGCCGGTCTTCAAAATCGCGCCGCGAACAATATCGGCTTCCACATCTTTGCAGATGCCTTCGATTGTCGATGCTTCCACTTCGCCTTCAACAGCAAAAGCTTCAACCGCTTTTGCCTTGATTTCTGCCAGCTGCGTCTGACGATCCTGCTTGACCGTCAGCTTATATGCATCTTCGAATTCCTTGCCAAATTTCTTTTTCAGTTTTTCGGCCAGTTCTTTTTTCTCCATATCTTCTTCCGGCAGATCCCACGGCTCTTTGGCTGCTTTTTCTGCCAGAGCCACGATCATGTCAATTACCGGCTGAAAGCCCTGCCAGCCAAACATAACTGCATCCAGCATAAGATCTTCCGACAGTTCATGTGCTTCTGATTCGACCATCAGCACGCCTTCACGCGTTCCGGCAACGATAAGGTCAAGCTCACTTTCCTCCATCTGTTCCGGTGTCGGATTCAAAATGAATTCGCCGTCAATACGGCCGACGCGTGCGCCGCCGATCGGCCCTAGAAACGGCATACCCGACAGCGTCAGCGCCGCAGAGGTTGCCACCATGGCTAGGATATCCGGCGGGTTCTGGAAGTCATGCGACAGCGTTGTACACAACACCTGCACTTCGTTTTTGAACCCTTTTGCAAACAGCGGACGAATTGGGCGGT
>SKHU01000249.1 GCA_007116755.1 Alphaproteobacteria bacterium | reverse complement strand
TTTTGCGCGCCGAAATCCTTGAAGGCGGCGGAAGATTTGATCCCGAAAACCTCCCCCTCTCCTCATGGAGGATCAACGGAGAAATGCCGGAAATCCGGCGCTATGAAATTTCCGGCCTGACGGTAAGCTGCCGCATGGCCGGAGAAAACCGTGCCGTATTGCGCATTGATAGTGCGGAATTTCATGCCGCATTTTCTGCCGACAGCCGCATGATCACATTGGACGGAGAACAGGTTGACGTGAAAGTCGTGCCGTATCAGGGCAGGCTTTATCTTTTTGCCGACACGCTGCCCCATACGGTGCTGCCGTGGAAAGACCCGCTGGCCGCTGCCGCCCAAACCGCTGCCGAAGGCGCACTGACCGCGCCGATGACCGGACGCGTTATCGCCCTGCATGTTGCCAAAGGCGACAGCGTCGAAAAAGGCCAGCCTCTGGCGGTCATTGAAGCCATGAAAATGGAGCATACGATCAACGCGCCGGAATCCGGAATTGTTGCCAATATCAATATCGCCGTTGACACGCAGGTGAATGAGGGCGCAGAACTCATCACGCTTGACAGCAACGGGTAATAAACCGAACCCTCAAGGAAAACCGCCATGTCTGACAGCGCTGTTTCTTTTTCCCGCGACTCCGCCGTCGATGTGGAAAATCTTCTGAAAAAAATCGCCGGTAAAACCGCAAAAATCGGCATTATCGGCCTCGGATATGTCGGATTGCCGCTGTCCTGCGCCACCTGCGATGCGGGTTTCCAGACGCTCGGCTTCGATGTCGATCCAGAAAAGATTGAGAAGCTGGAAAAAGGACAATCCTATATCGGCAACATCCACAACGACCGCATCGGCGCTTTTCTCCGTGACGGGTTGTTCCGGCCGACGGCGGATTTCACAAAACTGGCGGAAGCCGATGCCGTGCTGATCTGTGTGCCTACGCCGCTGACGCGCCATCGCGAACCGGATCTGTCTTATGTCGTAAAAACGACGGAAAAAATCGCCGAAACGCTGCGCCCCGGGCAATTGATTATTCTGGAATCCACAACCTATCCCGGCACGACAACAGATATCGTGCGCCCGATACTGGAGGAAAAATCCGGCCTGAAATCCGGCCATGACTTCTTTCTGGCCTTTTCACCGGAACGCGAAGACCCCGGCAACCGCGAATTTACAACAGCGGCCATTCCCAAAGTCGTCGGCGGCGACGGCGAGGATGCATTGAAACTGGCACAAACGCTGTATGACGGCTTTCTGCACGGCAAAACCGTTCCGGTCTCCACACCCGCAACGGCGGAAGCCGTCAAGCTGACGGAAAATATTTTCCGCGCCGTAAATATCGCGCTGGTCAACGAACTTAAAACCATTTACGCCGAACTCGATATCGATATCTGGGAAGTGATTGAGGCCGCCAAAACCAAGCCGTTTGGCTATATGCCGTTTTATCCCGGCCCCGGTCTGGGCGGCCACTGCATTCCGATCGACCCGTTCTATCTCAGCTGGAAAGCCCGTGAACACGGCATCACAACGCGGTTTATCGAACTGGCCGGTGAAATCAATATTTCCATGCCCGCCTATGTCGTGCGTCAACTGGCCACGGCTCTGAACGAAAGAAACGCCAAACCGCTCAACGGCGCAAAAATCATGCTGGTCGGTGTCGCCTATAAGAAAAACGTCGCCGATGTCCGTGAAAGCCCTGCTTTTGCAATTATGAAACTCTTGCTGGATCGCCATGCGGAGGTTTCCTACCATGACCCCTATGTTGAGGAAATTCCACAGCTTCGCGCCCATCCCTCTTTCACAGGCATCAAATCGCAGGATTTAAGTGCTGAAAATCTGGCCGCGCAGGATGCCGTGATTATCGTTACGGATCACGGCGATATCGACTATGCTTTGATTGCCGGACACGCGCCCCTGATCATCGACACACGCAACGCATTGCAGAATGCCGCACCGGAATTTTCCGATAAAATCGTAAAGGCTTAACCCGTATTGCAATGCAACATTTTTGAGATTCCGCTTGCTATTTCAGCGGATTTCATGTATGTTATGTTTTATGACACGTAAAAAAAGCAATAAATACGGGGATGTTTGTCGGCGATAAAGCCACTCTCCCGAGTTTCGTGTCTTTTGCGGTAAAAATGGGAAAAATGAGAAATTCTTTAAGGAGCGCATGAATGTCAACTGGAAAAACGGCCAAAAAGAAAACAGCGAGCAAGACAACAAAAGTTTCGTCCACGGAGTTCAGCACCGGGGATTTCGTCGTTTATCCGGCACATGGTGTCGGCAAGGTGGAAGGCATTGAAACGCAGACAATCAGCGGCGTGGATGTCACGCTGTATACAATCAGCTTTGAGCAGGATCGTATGCGCCTGAAGCTGCCGGTCAGCAAAATCAAATCTTCCGGCCTGCGCAAACTTTCCTCCGGTGACCGCCTGAAAGAGGCGCTTTCGACGCTGAAAGGCCGCTCGCGCATCAAACGCACGATGTGGAGCCGTCGCGCACAGGAATATGAAGGCAAAATCAATTCCGGCGACCCCGTCGCCATCGCAGAAGTTCTGCGTGATTTGCGCCGCAACGAAGATCAGGGCGAGCAATCCTACAGCGAGCGCCAGATTTATCAGGCAGCGCTGGAACGCCTTGCCCGCGAAGTCGCGGCCATTGAGGATATTGATGAAAAAGCGGCGGCCGAAAGGCTGGAAGACGTTTTGCAAAACGTTTCATAAAACATACAACTCATTAAAATTATTGCCTTTTATGGCATAAAAAAAGGGAGAAGGATGGCTCCCTTTTTTATAACTCTTTTTTCCGCTTCCTGCCGGATAAAAAAACCCCGTGTATGCAAGATACACGGGGCAAGATACACTGTTGGAGGGAAACCGGCCTTTAAGACCGCTCAGTAAAACCCTTTGGAAAAAATAACCTCTTTCTAAAACCTAAACCTCAACATCAAAAAGCGAGCCGCGACTTTCCGTGCGGACATCTTCTCCGATTCCGGCATCTTCGCGTGAATTGACCTGCCGGTTTTCATCATCCCGTCTTTGCAAGGAATTATCTTCATTGCTGCGCTGTGTTTCCGCAGATTGCGCATCGCGCGGCTGAACCTGATTGGTGCGGGGTTCCTGTTCAGGCGTCCCGACACGCTCATTGTTGTTGCCGACACCGGGCTGAAACGTATTTACAACCGCCGTTTGAACCGGATTGATATTTGTCACGATACATGCTCCTCAAAAACTTCTCGTTTTCCATCAACCGAATCACTGTCCGGCCGATGCAATATTATTCTTTTGCCCTTATCTCATATGCTAACAAATAAAGGTAAAGAAAACCTTTCGCACCCTACCCCATGGGAGGAAACGCGTCAAGAAGACTATACATAACATTTTGACGGGAGCGTGCCGTTATGTTATAATATGCGCGATAGAATCGGTTTTGCAAAAAAATAAAAAATCGGTAAAACACATTACAAATCAAAAGGTAGCACAGTGCAATGACAGCGATTCCCAAAACCATAGACGGTGAAGTTGCCAAAAACGTGCATATTCCCACAGAATTGCAGAGTGTTGCCGGCGCCATCGCCGCACAGGAAGATGCCATTGCCAAAAACCCCTCCAACCCGCTGTCACGCTTTTCCAGCAGCCGGAAAAGCGAAAAGAAACAAAAAAAATCTGCAGCCAGCAAGTTTACCGTTGCCCCCCCGTACAGAAACGACAATATGCGCCGCTACAGCACAGCTTCGGATTCTCCGGGTATGGAAATTGTTTTGGAGGTTATCGACCTGCTTGAAGGGCTGACAACGCGCGCCGCAAAACGGCGTCATTCCGCCGCCATGACCGGCAGCTTCGGGAAAAAAGGCGTTTTTGAAAAACGCAACGTGCCGGAAAGCCGTTTTATGACCGACTCTCCCTTTACAATCAAAGGCGGGAAAAAGAAAAAAACCAGCAAATATTCACTGGGCGCAGATCAGGCGCGTCTGGAGGAGTTGAAAACCATCCAGTTCAAGCTTCTGGAGGCCCTGCAACAAAAATACAGCTTCTCCGCCGAACATATCTGGCGCATGGAAAACGGTCTCAGCAATCTGCGCAGCGACCTTTACCGCGAATACGGTCAAGGGTTTAACATGATCGAAAAATCCCTGCGCGGACGTGAAATCGGCAACACGCCCTCGGCCAAAAGAAAGCGCGACGGGCAAAATCTTGCCGTTTCTGCATAAATTTTAATTCAGGATGGATGATTTTCAGGCGATACGGCAGTAGCGCCCGTCTGCAAAGCCAAGAGAGGCATTGGTATTCCGCCTCTCGTAATCCCGTCTGCGCTCTTCCAGTTCTTCGATCAACTCGTTCACCGCCTGTTTGCTGGCCGCAACGGTTTCGGGATCATGTTTGTACAGCTCGGGATTGACGGCATGATCAAAGGCCCGGCGCAATTCGCCGATTTCCCGTAAAGTTGTTCTGTATTGTTCATCGGTTTTCAACGGCTGAAAATTCCGCTTTTTTGTCTCAGAATCCATTTTTCCCCTTCTCCCTCTTGCGAAAGGTTGAAAATCAATCAAAAAAATATTATTTCCGGCCGTTTATTTGGAGGCCAGAACTTTGATGCGCCGCGACAAACGCGACAATCTGCGGGAAGCAGATTTTTTATGCAGAATGCCTTTGCTCACACCGCGGTGAATCTCGGGCTGCGCTTTAACAAAAGCCGCATCGGCAGCTTTTTTATCGCCGGCTTCAATTGCCTCTTCCACTTTACGAACAAATGTGCGAATGCGCGAAATACGGCTTTTATTGATCACACGACGGCGTTCGTTACGACGAATACGTTTTTTTGCAGATTTATGGTTTGCCATTCTCTTTTTTCCTCATAGACCTTTTTCTTAAAATTCAGCCGCATGCAGGGGTTTCTCTATCCAAAAACCAAGCCGCGCCGAATTTGTGAATCCAATACACAAACGCCTTTTTAGAGGTTTTCCGAAAATAAGTCAACAGGATTTTATTGATATAAATCCGTTTATTTGCCGGCAAATTTTGCTTCGCGTTTTTCGATAAAGGCCTGCATGCCTTCTTTCTGATCTGCTGTGGCAAAACTGGAATGAAACAGCCGCCGCTCAAAGCGCAGACCTTCCGCCAGCGTTGTCTCGTAAGACCTGTTCACAGCCTCTTTGACCATCATCACAGCCGGAAGCGACATGGAGGCGATGGTGCGTGCAACAGAAACCGCCTCATCCATCAGCTTGTCCAGCGGCACAACGCGTGCAGCCAGACCGCTGGAGACCGCTTCTTCCGCATCAATCATGCGTCCTGTCAGACACATTTCCATTGCTTTCGGCTTGCCGACCAGACGCGTCAGGCGCTGTGTGCCGCCGACACCGGGCAGCGTGCCGATCTTGATTTCCGGCTGGCCGAATTTGGCGTTATCCGCCGCCAGCAGAATATCGCACATCATCGCCAACTCACAGCCGCCGCCCAGCGCATATCCGGCAACCGCCGCGATCACAGGCTTGCGGCAGGCCGAGACTTTTTCCCAGTTTTTGGTCAAAAGATCGCCGACATAAACTTCCGAAAATTCTTTTGACTGCATTTCCTTGATATCGGCACCGGCGGCAAAAGCCTTTTCATTGCCGGTGATAATCATACAACCGATTTTGCCGTCATTTTCAAACGCTTCCAGCGCCGCGCCGAGTTCGTCCATCAATGCACCGCACAGCGCATTCAGCGCTTCGGGACGATCCAGACGGACAATGCCGACCGTTCCCTCTGCCGTGGTTTCGGTTTTGATATACTGATATGCACCCATATTTTTCTAGCCTTTATTCGGTTTGACGGTGACATGAATGGTGATGTAATCGGCCTGTTCGGAAAAATCGATTTCCAGCGTTTCCTCGCCGCGCTCAAAGCGGTGGCCGCCGACAAAACGCCAGCCGAGCTGCGGCAGCGTTTCCAGATAAAACCCTTCCGCAATTTCACGCGTTCCGCGCCCGAACGCTTCGGTCTCCACAATGCGGCCTTCCGGCTTGTCAAAAATCATGTTTTCGTCAAGCTGTTCAATAAAACCCGGCATCAGCGGCAGATCCGTCACCGCCGTAAAAAACTGGGAGGAAGAGGATGCGTTATACGCCGCGGCGGAAATTGTGCCGCCAAACAGAAAGAAAACGGCGAATATTCCGGCAATTATGCGATTTTTCATGAGCTGTTCTCCTGTTATATGCGGCCATTATAGCGGCGATTGATGCGAAGGACAATAAAAGCTTGACCGTCCGCCTTGCGTAATCCGTTTGATAATGCCCCGGCAGGCGGGATCGATACAATTTTCTCCCTCGCGGCCATACACGGCCAGCTGCTGCTGGAAATAGCCAAGCTTGCCCGAGGGCTGTTTATAGCTTTTATCTTTCAAAGACGAGCCGCCCGCCGCAATCGCGCGATTCAAAACATCCTGCACGGTGGCAACAATTTTCTCGCAATGATTTTCTTTCAGCATCCCTGCTTCGCTTTCAGGGTGAATTCCGGCCTGAAACAGCGCCTCACAGACATAGATATTCCCCAGCCCCGCAACGATGCGCTGATCCAGCAAAGCAGTTTTGACCGGCATTTTGCGCCCGTGCAGCTTGTCCTTCAGATATGAGGCATGAAATGCCGCACCGTCCAGCGGCTCCGGTCCCATTGTATGAAAGCAGGGCAATGCGTCAATTCCGTCGGTTTTTGCTGTCAGCACATAGCCGAAACGGCGCGGATCGTGAAAGGCAATCCGCCGCCCATCTTCCGTTATCATCACGATATGATCGTGTTTTTTTGTTTCTTCGTCGATTCTGATCTGCCCCGACATGCCCAGATGCCAGACGATATGTGCACCGCTCTCCATTGCGAAAATCAGATATTTGCCGCGTCTTTTCAACTGCGCGATACGGCTGCCGCACAGCAGCGGCTTCAGATCGACGGGGATCGGAAAGCGCAAATCGGCTCTGTTCTGCACATATTCAACGATTCTGCCTCGCTCCAGAACAGGGAGAAGTCCGCGCCGTACCGTTTCCACTTCGGGAAGTTCGGGCATTCTCTTTTTTATCCTTACTCTTTTTTAAGACAGAGTCTTTATAACTGAAATTATGGACAGACAACAGGATTATATCCGCGCCCTTTTTGCCGCAGAAGATGAAACGCTGCGCGAGGTGGTGCGCCGTACCGAGCTGGCGACCGAGCCTATTCAGATCACGCCGGAAGACGGGAAGTTTCTGCAGTTTCTGATCCGGCTAGGCAAGGTTAAAAATGCCGTTGAAATCGGCACGCTGGCCGGATATTCGGCGCTGTGGATATCCCGCGCCCTGCCCAAAGGCGGACGGCTTTACACCATCGAGCGCGACCCTGCCCGTTTTGCGCTGGCGGAACAGACGCTGAAAAACGCCCGAAACGTCACGCCGATGCACGGCGATGCGCTGGAACAATTGGCCGCGATGGAGGACAAAGCGCCGTTTGATATGATTTTTATCGATGCGGATAAACGGCAATATCTCGATTATCTCGACTGGGCGGAAAAAAACATCCGCAAAGGCGGAATAATTGTCGCCGACAATACGCTGCTGTCCGGCGCGGTCTGGCTGAAAGGCGACGAGCCGCTGCCGCCCCGTATCCGCCAAAGCACCAATGAAATCATGAAAACCTTTAACGCCCGCATGGCCGATCCTAAAAAATACTGTTCCATCCTGCTGCCGCTGGCCGACGGAATGACGGTTGCGGTCAAGCTGTTTTAGGGATAGACTGCCGCTTGCCGGACGGCCGGACGGTTGCGGCGCATCTTGATGCGTCGAGGAAAGTCCGGGCTCCACGGAAATACGGCGCCGGTTAACGGCCGGAGGATCGCTTGACGGTTCATGGAAAGTGCCGCAGAAAATATACCGCCCCGTTTCGGCGGGGTAAGGGTGAAATGGTGCGGTAAGAGCGCACCGCGTTTCCGGCAACGGAAACGGCAGGGCAAACCCCGCCGGGAGCAAGATCAAATAGGGGCGGCATATGGCGCATTTCCGCGCCCGTCGCCCGGGTAGATTGCTAGAGGCGCATGGC
>SKHU01000065.1 GCA_007116755.1 Alphaproteobacteria bacterium | reverse complement strand
CGTATTCTTTTTTAAAGCAAAAGGGTAAACAAATGGTAAATGCTGCGGTGCGGCGACAGGGATTATCCCGATGGCGACATTTTAACACCGATGGCGACGCGTTCACTGAGAATTTCCTTGCGGAACTGGAACATGGCGGCAGGGCGGCCGCCGGTTTTCTTGGCGACATCGCCGGTTTCCTCGACAAGCCGGTTGTTTTCCAGCAGACGGCGGAAATTCTGTTTGTGCAGCCGGTAACCGCCGATGGCCTCGATGGATTTTTGCAGTTGCAGCAGTGTAAACTGTTCGGGCATCAATTCAAAAATCACGGGGCGGTATTTGATTTTGCCGCGCAGCCGCCCGATAGCTGTGGCCAGAATACGGCGGTGATCGTGCCGCATCGGTCGGCCCGGCACCAGCGTTTCGGAGGGCGGCGCTTTTTCACCTTTGTCACGGAAGACTTCGGGAACAAGGCGGGCGCTGTAGAGCAGCTCATAACGCTCCAAAACCAGTTCGTGATCCCATTCCATACCGCCGCCGGAGGTAAAACATACGGCACAGCGTCTGCTGCGGTCTTCATGGTCTTCCCGTGTTTCGGCAGCCTCAATCCACTCTCCGAGCGCAGGAAGAATACGGGTATCAAGAATTTGCGGCCGTCCGTTGCGCCAGTCCTCCCACGGAAAAAAACGATACCAGTCTACCCATTGGGCAGGGGCGGGGCTTTTTGCCGTATCTTCACGATAGGCCAGCGCCAGATAACCGACGGAGACAACGCGTTTTGCATCCCGGCCTTTGATCGTCACGCGGCCGCGGTTGCCGAAAGTGTAAAGCTGTTCGACATAACCGGGTGTGAACGGTGTCTGCTCCATAATCCAGCCGCGCAGGCCGAGTTCCAGCGTCGCGTGGTGGACGGGATCGAACGGGCCGGCCGGCAGTTGCAGATCCTGTCCGGATTTGGACAGCAGCAGGACTTCCGGTTTTTCGAATCCGTTGACGGAAACGATCACGGCGCTGAGTTCAAGTTCGATATTTTCTGTTTGCACGGCTTGTGTCATGGTATTTATTTATAACTGATACTGTCGCGGTTTTCTTTAGTTTTTCTTCACTTTTATTAATTTTTTGCGATTTTCAAAAAAAACGTTAACCTTTCTTAAAGAATTTATTAATATATTGTTAGGGAGGGTTAAATTTCGGTTTAACCTTAATAAATAAAGAATCGGTAACGATGATAATAATAACAAAAAACTGTTAGAGTGAAGGAGATAAGTATGCGTGTTTTGTTAGTAGAAGACGATCCGTCGGTTGCCAAAAGCATCGAATTGATGCTGAAATCGGACGGCTACACGATCGACTCGACGGATTTGGGCGAGGACGGCCTGGAAATCGGCAAGCTTTATGATTACGACATTATTATTCTTGATCTGATGCTGCCGGATATGGACGGGTACGAGGTTCTAAAACGTCTGCGTGCCGCCAAGGTCGAAACGCCGATCCTGATTTTGTCCGGCCTTTCGGAACTGGACAGCAAAATCAAGGGGCTGGGCTACGGCGCGGATGATTATCTGACCAAGCCGTTTGACAAGCGCGAATTGATGGCGCGGATTCAGGCGATTGTCCGCCGCAGCAAAGGCCATGCGCAGAATGTCATCAAAACCGGCGATCTTGAGGTCAATCTGGACAGCCGCACCGTTGAGGTCGGCGGAAAATCCGTGCATCTGACCAGCAAGGAATATTCGATCATTGAATTGCTGTCTCTGCGCAAAGGCGCAACACTGACCAAAGAGATGTTTTTGAATCATCTCTATGGCGGTATGGACGAGCCGGAGCTGAAAATTATTGATGTGTTTGTCTGCAAGCTGCGCCGCAAAATCGCGGAAGTGGCGGAAGGCAAGAATTATATCGAAACGGTCTGGGGGCGCGGCTATGTTCTGCGCGATCCCGATCAGGAGGGATCGGCCGCAACCGGATAAAAGGTTTCATTCCTTCTTGTTTATTTCAGAAAGGCGGCGGGCTGCGTGTCCGTCGCCTTTTTTTGCGGCTTTTTCATACCACAGCGCCGCTTTTTCGCGGTCGGGCGGCAGATTGCCTTCGCCCGTATAATAGGCATCGGCAATGCGGGTGTACCAGATGACCGATCCGGTGCGTTCTGCCGCGCGTTCCGCCCATGAAATGGATTTCTGCGCGTCTTTTTCAAAACCGTACAGGCCGTGACGATGGGCGCGGCTCAGCATAATCATCGCGTGCAGATTGCCCTGTCCGGCAGCGCTCTGCATCCAGTTGTGCGCTGTTTCAGCATCGGTGTTTTCATGGCGCAGCAACAGCAGGGCGAGATCATATTGCGCGGCGGCGTGGCCGTCTTCGGCGGCTTTTTGCAGCCATTTCAGGGCGTTTTCCATCTGCGGCGGCTTGCGCGTGCGCAGATAAAAATTTCCCAGACGGAACCGCGCATCCCCTGCATTCTGCTCTGCGGCTTTCAAAAGCCAGTATTCGGCGCGGTCAAGATCGTCGGCAACGCCGTGAAAATGCGTTTCGCCGTAAAGAAAACCGAGCCGCAGCTGTGCTGCGCCGTGCCCCATCTCTGCCGCTTGCAGATAATAGCGCTCGGCCGCCGGATAATCTGGCGGTTGCGCGGCAAAATACGCTTCGCCTTTGCGGTAGAGTTCTTCCGCGGTTTCGCCGTAAACCGGCGTGACCCAAAAAATAAAAAACAGCAGCGGCAGCAGACAGATTTTTCTGATCATTGCGGCTCCGCTTTTCGGCTCAGGCGTCTGCGTTTGCGTTTGGCCATGCGATAGAGCAGGGAATCAGTCAGAACCGGCGGCAAACAGGAGAAAATTCGGCTGCACAGCGCCATCTGCCACGGGAAAGCGATGCGTCTTTTTCCCCTTTCGAGGTCGCGCACGATCCGCGTGGCGGCACGTTCAGGTTCCATCAAAAACGGCATCGGGAAAGGGTTTTCATCCGTCAGCGGTGTACGGATGAAGCCGGGGCAGATGACGGTGACATTGATTCCGTGCTCCTTTAGTTCGGGGCGCAGCGCGTCGCCCAGCGCCCGTACGGCGTTTTTGGAGGTGCTGTAGGATACGGCGGTCGGCATGCCGCGAAAACCTGCCAGCGAGCTCATAACCGCGATATGCCCTGTTCTGCGCTGTTTCATCACGGGAATCAGAGGGTAAACCGTATTGATCACGCCGTTGAGATTGACATTCAGCACGTTTTCCACGCTTTCGCGGTCTTCTTCCGTGCCTTTTTTGCTGATACCGGCGTTGGCGATGATCAGATCGACGGGAAAGTTTTTGTCCCATTCCGCGATCAGCGCCTCCATCGTCGCTTTATCGGTGACATCCGCCGTTGCCGTATGCACCTCGGCCTGTCTGGCGTAGCAGAGATCGGCGGTGTTTTGCAGGCGTTTTTTGTCGCGGCCGGTCAGCAGCAGTGTCACCTTCGGTGCGGCAAATTTCGCGGCCAGCGCTGCGCCAATTCCGCCGGATGCACCTGTGATCAGAATGTTGCGGAATTTTGTTGTCATGAAGCCTTGCCCTTGCCGCGTTGAAAATGTATAAAAAAACAGATGCTTCAAACACTATAAGAACAAGAAAGTTTCCGGGCAAGCCATGTTACCGCAAAATATAAAGCGTCGAGGCGTATTGCTGGTTCTGTCTTCTCCCTCTGGTGCGGGAAAGACGACAATCGCGCGCCGCCTGATGAAAGAGGACGGCCATATCAATGTGTCGGTTTCCGCGACGACGCGTCCGCGCCGCGAGGGCGAGGTGGATGGCGAGCATTATCATTTCGTTTCGACCGAAAAATTTCAGCAGATGATCGAGAATAAAGAATTTCTTGAACATGCAACCGTCTATAACCATTTTTACGGCACGCCGAGAAAGCCGGTGGAAGAGGCGCTGACGCGCGGCGAGGATGTGCTGTTTGATATCGACTGGCAGGGGGCGCAGCAACTCAAAGCCGTGGTGCCGGATGATCTTGTTTCCGTGTTTATCCTGCCGCCCTCGCTGCCGGAGCTGGAAGAGCGTCTGCGCGAGCGTGCGCAGGATACGGATGAGGAAATCTCCTACCGTATGAGCCGCGCATTGGACGAAATTTCCCATTACGGCGAATATTATTACGTGATGATCAATCACGATCTTGATGACAGTGTCCGGCGGGTGCGGGGCATTCTTGAAGCCGAGCGCATGAAACGCCGCCGTCTGGTCGGCCTGACGCAATTTGTCCGCGATTTCCATGCCTCGGCCGAGGCGCAGCGTCATGCCGGGGATTGATAGACTGCCACCGCTGCGCACCGTGATTTCCTCCTACGGGTTGCGGGCAAAAAAATCTTTAGGCCAGAATTTTCTTCTTGATCTCAATCTGACGGCAAAAATCGCGGCGGCAGCAGGCGATCTGACGGATGTAAACGTCATTGAAATCGGCCCCGGCCCGGGCGGGTTGACGCGCGCCTTGTTGCAAGCGGGGGCAAAGCATGTCTATGCATTTGAAAAAGATGCGCGCTGCATCGGGGCGCTGTCGGGTCTTGTTGCGGCAGCCGAAGGACGGCTCAGCGTGGTCGAGGCGGATGCGCTTGCCGTCAATATCGCCACAGCCGTTCCGTCGCCCTGCGCGATTGTGGCCAATCTGCCCTATAATATTGCTACGGTTCTGCTGCTCGGCTGGTTGAAACAGGCGCAGGCCTTCCGGCATATGACGCTGATGTTTCAGACGGAAGTGGCGGAAAGGCTGACGGCTGTGCCGAAAACCAAAGCCTATGGGCGGCTTTCGGTGATGACGCAGTGGCTGGCCGGCGTGCAGATCGCCTTTCATATTCCGCCGCAGGCCTTTACGCCGCCACCGAAAGTGCAGTCCAGCGTTGTGCATTTTGTGCCGCATCCGCCGCAGGAAAATGCGCCCTCCTTTGAAGCCATGGAAAAAACCGTTGCCGCCGCATTCGGCCAGCGCCGCAAAATGCTGCGCCAGAGTCTAAAAAACCTTCTGGGCGGGAAAACCGTCGCCGTGCTGGAAAATGCCGGTATCAAACCGACAGCCCGCGCGGAAGAGCTGACGGTGCATGACTATATCCGTCTGGCGCAGATTTTTTAGCTTTTTTTCTGTGTGTGTGGAGCCGGATTATCACATTCGTCATTATATGTGTTGTGCGATATGGGAGGAGAGGAGCTTTGAATTGCCTCAAGGTCGTCTTCATCCAATTCAGTAACATGCAATGCTTGGTGATGAGCCTGATAGTTTTTTTCATACAAAGAATAGGGGAAAGGGGGCATTACGACGGGATATTCCTCACTGTATTTCGTGAGCAAGACTGGCTCGTCGTGAGCCTGTTTGGTGAGGTAGTCATATATAGCCGATAGATCAATGTTTTTCATGGCAGTATTGCGGAGTTAATGCACGGTAATCAGGTGCAGGCCGGTTTCGGCGGCGTATTCCTCGATATTGCCGCGGCTTTCATCCTGATAGATGATCTCGCCGTTGGCGGCAGTCAAAAGATAGACAAAGCCGTTGTTTTCAAAATTCCGGCGCAGATAGGCGATATCGCCCAACCCGACATCCTCGAAACCGGGATGGGCAAGGTTGTGGGGCGCGGTGTAGTCTTTGTAGAATTCTTTGTCCATATTTAACTGCTTCTCTTTTTTTACTTTTTTTCCAGATTTTCAACATCAATCGTGTTGTCGTCGTTTTTGCCTTTGGCGTTTTTTTTGCCGTCTTTGTCTTTATCTTCAATTTTGATCGTCCGCACCGGTGTTTCGGTGACAATGCGTTCCAGATCAATATGCAAAAGCCCGTTATCCAGATGCGCGCCCTTGACCTCGATATCGTCGGAGAGCATGAAGGCCCGCTGAAACTGGCGCGTGGCAATGCCGCGATGCAGATAAACGCGCTTGTCTTCCTCCTCCGTTTTGCGCTTGCCGCGGATGACAAGCTGGTTCTGTTCCATCTGCACGGACAGGTCGTTCATCGTAAAACCGGCAACGGCGATCGATATTCTCAAATGGTTGTCGCCGATCTGCTCGATATTATAGGGAGGGTAGCTGTCCGAAGCGCTGCGGGCAACGCGATCCACCATGCGTTCAAAATCATCGAATCCCAGCAGAAACGGGCTGTCAAAAATAGAAACACGACGCGTCATCGATTCTCACTCCCTCTTATTCCTTTTTGCAAAGCGAATGCGGCTTTCCAGCCCATTTCAAGAGCTTATGCAACCGGAAAAACCATGCTTAATATGTCATGTTAACACGCCTATGATTAACCAAAGCTTAGCCAAATGCAAATAATTTCTGTCGAAAAAAAACGGCCTCCGCAGCATATGCGCGGAGGCCGCTTTATTCCTGTGCAGACCGGATGCAGGGTTATCCGGCTTTATAGACTTTGTTTCTGTTGACGATATGCACGTAATCGGGGGCGCGGTAATCCGCACCGCGGCGGCGCATCAGAATATCGCCGCGCTCGGCATACATTTCCGGCGAGCTGTGCAGGTTGACGCGCAGCACTTTCTCTTTGCCGAGCAGGTCGCCGAGGCCGTTCTGGCGGTCGCCGTGTCCTGCGCCGAACAGAATGGCGGATTTTTCATCACCGGCCAGACGTGCAATGGTTTTTGCCAGTTTTTTGTCGTCGTCCATGCGCTTTTTCATGATGTTCAGCGCATTGGCTTTTTCGCCCATTTTTTTCAACTCTTCGGTCGAAATGGCATTTTGCGGTTTTTTCGCAGAGCCGTCCTTGCGTACGGTCGAGTTGAAAATATAGGAAACCATCAGGCGCTGGGTCACAACGGGTTTGTCCGTGCCCTTGTCCTTGGCAAAGCGCAATGCCTGATAGAACAGCTTATACGTATCGCGCAACGCGTTCAGGTCTTTCTTGCTGAAGCTGGAACGGTCATCGGGGCAATGGGTTTTGACACCGTTTTCCGCCCAGTAACGGATGGCACGCGCCATAATCTTGTGGGATTCCAGCATGTCTTTGGCAATCGGATTATCGATTTTTTCTGCCGTGCCGTAAATTTCCTGCGAGCGCTTTTGCATTTTTTTGATGAAGCCTTCTTCATCAATCTTGCCGGCAGCGCATTCGTCGAAAATATCCTGATATTCGGGCTGGTATTCAACGAAAACATGTTTGACACCGGCTTCGACCAGACGGCGCGCATTTTCCTCACCAAAAAAGAAATGGTGCAGCGTCGTATCCGTGTGGTTGGTGTCGCCGAAAAACAGATATTGTTTTTTATCGGCCAGCGCGGTTTTGTAGAAATCCTCGGCATCGGCCTGCGGCTGTGCTTCAAGGCGGAACACTTCTTCCAGTGAAAAGTCGATTTTTCCCGGCTCGTCCGTCAAGGCGGCTTTGGCCAGATATTCGGCCTGTTCCAGCCGTTCCTGAATTTCGGGGTTGCCTTTCAGCGCCTGTTTGGCGACGTTGGAAGCTTGTTGCGCAATACGGCCTGCGATCTTTTTAAAATCCATTTTATCTTCTCCATTTTTGAAATTTTCCCATATTCCCTTTTCGCAACGCGAGAGTCAAGCTTTAAATGGAATTTCCTATAACCGCAGGAAAACTATGTTATAATGAAGCTATGGCGCATGTGTTGACGACAGAATGGAAGAAATTGAGAAAAACGGCGGTTTTTGCCCTGTTTTTTACGTTTTTTGCGGTGTGGATGGCGGGTCTTTCATGGGCAAATACATTAACGCCTTTGAACGATATTGAAATCGGTACAGTCGGAAAAACGGCCAATGCAACAGGGAATATTACCATCGATACATTCGGGAGCATTTCCTGCGATGCGGGATTTGAATGCCCGTCTTCCGGTGTGGTCGGACGTCTGCAACCCAGCGGTTTTGCCGTCGGAGAGAATATGCAGGTCAGTTGTGAAGCAAGCAAAACTCTGCGTGATAATACCGGCACGGACGGTTTGCAGGATCGTCCGGCGGTAGAGTTTTATATCCGTGTCGGCTCACAGAGTGTTGAACACGTATGCGAGGGGCTGGGAACGAATTTGACAGAGGGGACAAATTTTTCAGCCAACCCTGCGGAAAATGTTGTGCATGTCGGTATGCGCATGACGGGAACGGATGCGCGGCTGAACGGTTTATACAGTCT
>SKHU01000258.1 GCA_007116755.1 Alphaproteobacteria bacterium | reverse complement strand
AGTCAGGACGGCTGCTTCGCCGGGGTTGGGTAACTTTTAAAAAATCTTCTGCTTACTTTAAGCGCGGGCGGATTTGATCCATCTTCTTCGCGGCTTTTTCATCCGTCGGACGGCCGGAGGGCAGGATCATCGGCTTGCCGAACATCAAATCAATCTGCTCGGGCGTGATATCGGCGTTGCGCATATCCGAACCGTGCGCCAGCGCCGTTGCCGTTTCCGCGCCGGTGAAATCCGTGCGCTGTAGAGTTGCATTGGTAAAATCCGCACCGATCAGATTGCTGTTGTTGAATTTTGCCCCCGTCAAATTGCTCCAGCGGAAATCGGCAATAATCAGATTGCCGTCAATGCCGGAAAAATCCATACCGCGCAGATCCTTTTCACTCAGATCAAGATAGGCGTCGGGGCGGATGCACTGCGTTTGCAAAAATTCGCTGAACTCCTTTTTGCTGTCAAATTCCAGTGTCTGCAGCACAGTATGCGCACCGCCGATGGCGCGCAGATCGACGGAAAATTTTCCGCCTGCCTCGTCAAACTCTTTTTTGATTGTGTTTTTCATCTTATCTCTCCTTTTCTTTTTTAAAACCTTTGCCGCAATTTGAGAGAGGCCGAACCATATCCGAAAACGTTCTTTATTGTTCTTTTTGGCCGTTTTCATTTATGGCCCGGCTCTCTCTCGCGTATTCTCCGAACCGGAAATTTGCGCGGAAACACGGTTTTCCGGTTCGGGCGGCAGTTGCCTGCTTTCGGGTTTGCACGTCCAAAACAAATTACCGAAAGCGGCAAAAAACCTGCTCGTGCATGCGCACCGTTTTATTTTCAGAGGGAGAGTTTCTGTCCGGAGAAGGTAAGCCGCAAACGGTAATCCGTCAGCTATGTTCCGCCATAAAAAACGGGGCTTATCCGACACTCCGGCAGAAGCTTTCCCAAAATGCCGCCGTTTTAAAAACGGCGCGCACGGTACTTCTGCAGTGTTGTCAAATAAACCCCTGCGGCCCGGCTGTTTTTTCCTCACGGAAAACGGTCAAATCATGCCCGTTCAAAACAACCGGATGTGGCTTATGAAATAACGTTACCGCAAATAAAAAGATTCTGTCAATAGCAAAACATGTCTTTTTACAAAAAAATGCAAAAAGACCGCAATCTGCAACATTGTTGCGCAGCGATATGTTTTATTTGCGGTAGCGCGCCGGCATTTGCGGATTATTCGCAGGGTTGCTGTCGCGGTTGCGCAGGCCGGTGATGTTTTCGCCATCTACCAGATTTTGCAGATCGGCCTCAATTTTATTGGCGATTTCCGCCGGATAGGTTTCCTGCCCCTTGACGTAGACGGTGAATTCTTTTTGATATTTGGCCTTTTTGACGGGGTTTTCAATCGTGTCTTTTGTCCATTGATGCAGGAAATATTGGCGGCGGACATCTGCTTCCTGCTCCGTTCCGGCGACGGCGGCAATCGCGGTTTCGGCTTCCCGCACATAACCTGCGAAAGCGTCAAACTGGCTTTTCAGCACCGCATCGTGTTTTTTCAAAACATCGCTCAGCGGTTTCATTTCCGGCGCATCGGGATTTTCACGCGCAACAGCGGCGAATGCGTCACTGAGATAAATACGAATCTGGCGGCTCCACTCTTTTTGTCCGCCTTTGTGTTCTTCTTCGCGCATGGTCAAAATCCCTTTTTCTAACTACATTTCAACTATCAAGAAATTTAATGCCCCTACGAACTAAGAGCTCATTCACTATCCTTAATATTCTTCAATAATTTTTGTAAGTCCTTAGAGCGCCCTGAGAGCTGCTCATTAATCTCCATAAGCTCATGCGTGATTTGCGGTAAAGTATGACCAAGAACAACCAAAATTGCTGAAAATAAAAGGTTGGTTGTAGTAAAGTCATTTTTTAATACATAACCAGCTATCAAATATGACCCATATTGGATGACAATAAGAAAATAAAAGACTGTTTTGCCCAATTTAAAAACCTTAAAATACTTAAGCCGTCAATATTTATAAACGAAATTATGTAGGTCTAACTTCATCTTGCCACACGACCTATCCATTTATACGGATAAAGCCACTGGCGTGACCTTATCCATATAAATGGCTGGGGTGGCAGGATTCGAACCTGCGCATGCCGGTACCAAAAACCGGTGCCTTACCGCTTGGCTACACCCCAACAGGTGGGGAGAACATATCGCAAAATTTTATAAAGTTCAAGCGCTGAAAACAGGGCGTGCGTTTTTTTACATGACTTTTTTTCCGTTCTCTGATATTCTGCCTTTCATATTTTCGACAGATACACGACAAAAATTCGCAAACCCGCGGGGCGCTTAATGACACGTCTTCAAAAAGATCGCGATGCGTTCCTGAACCGTCAGGACAAAGTGAATGCAGAGATGTTCTATGCCATCGAAGCACTCGGCCGCCGTCTGGAAAGAAGCGAAACGCTGCGTGACCGTCTCTCCGACCGTCTTGACTATATCGAATCCGGCGCGGAGATTGACGAGGAAACCGGAAAATTCTATCTGCCGCTGACCATTGACCCCGCCGATCTTCCCGCGGAATTCGGCGCACCGCAACAGCAAAAATCCGGCAAGGGCGCAGTTTTTACCGCAACGCTGAGCCTGTTTGTCGCCACCGGTGCGCTGGCTTTGGCATTGATGCAAAACCCTACGCCCGGCGAATACGTCACCCGCGCGGAATTCGCCCGCCTCAGCGCAGAGCAGCAGAAATTCCAGACCGCATTTTTCAGCCGCGACAATATCGCCCCTGCGAGGGCCCAGAAAGATTATGAAGAACACGGCCGTATCCTTGCCGGTATTGCCGAGCGTCTGGAGCGGCAGGAATACCGCCTGACCGATCTTGCGCAGCGCCAGATCGCCGTTGAAGATGCCTATGCCCGCGTGATTGCCGAATTGCAGGAAAGCCGCACCGCCGATTTCGCCGCTGCGCCCGAAACGCCCGCACCCGCCGTCACAGCCGAGGTTGCGGTAAAAGAGGAAAAAGAGACAAAAGAGCCCGCGCCGATCGTCACTGCCGAAAAACCGGCAGAAAAACCTGCCGTACAGGAAACACCCCGTGTTGCGGAAAGCACTGTAAAAGAAACCGTCTGGCTTTCGCCGGAAACGGTTTCCGCACCGCAAACTGAAAAACCGGCCGCGGCAGAAAAAACAGAGAAGCCTGTCGAAACCGTTGCCACCGCCCCCGCACCGAAAGCGGAGTCGAAGCCGGAGCCAGATATGATGGCTGCCGCGCAAAAAGCTGCAACGATTGAAACCGCCGCAGGCGCACCTTCCCACCGTATCACGATGACAACACTGGCGCAGATGGCGCCGGATATGGCTCTGCCGACCGAATTGCGGGCACTGGAAAACCGCGCCTTTGCCGGAGAAGCTGCCGCACAGCATGATCTCGGTGCGCTTTATGCCTCCGGTCATGTGATGCCGGCCGATTACCGCCGCGCCGCCTATTGGTTCGTCAAGGCTGCGGAAAGCGGTGTCGCCAACGCGCATTACAATCTGGGCGTGATGTACCATCAGGGGCTGGGATTGCGCCGCGATGTTGAACAGGCGCTGTTCTGGTACCGCGAAGCCGCCGCATTAGAGCATCCGGAAGCGTTTTACAATCTGGGTATCGCCTATGTTGAAGGCATCGGCACCCAATCGGATATCGAACGCGGCCTCGCCTATCTGAAACGCGCTGCGGGATTTGGTATTGCACAAGCTGCTTATAATCTGGGTGTTCTGTATGAAAGCCAGTTCGCAGGCGGTGGTGCAGAGGATAAAAAACGCGCCGCGGAATGGTATGCGCTGGCCGGCGAGCTCGGCTATGCCGAAGGCACACATTCCGCACGGCGTTTGGGCGGCGGCACGGCAGAGAGCGCCGCAGCACGGGCGGGGCTGGATATTCCCGCAGATCTGAATGCGATTGAAACCGCCGCGGGCAACGGCTGGCAGCTGCCGCCGCCGGTCTCGCTGACGGAAGAAGGTTCCGCCGACGATAACGCGCAATATGCCGCGGCGCGCGGAGATTCAAACCAGCTCGTGGCGCGGATTCAGCGCGCTCTGATGGATATGGATATGCTGCAGCAGGGTCGTGCAACCGGCATACTCGACGGCAGAACCGAATCGGCAATCCGCCGTTTTCAGGAAGATATGGGGCAAACGCCCGACGGTATTCCGACCCAGACTCTTCTGGATTACATGCTGCATCACAACAGCCGTTAAGGGTCAGACCTCATTAATTTTACAAGATTTTGTTACGCGTTATCCGGCGCAGCGGCTTGTCCCTGAGCTTCGACGGCAGGCGGCTTCTGCGCAACCGGCCCCGGCGGCGGCGGCGGTGCTTTCGCCTGCTGCTTGCCTCTCACACCGGGGATTTCCAGATGTTTTTGCATCGTCATCTCAAGCTGTTCCAGCGCGTAATCGATTTGCGGCAACAGCATTTCCGAGTTGTCGATGGCTTTTTTAACCATTTCAACCACATCATAATAGGGCATTTTGCTGTCGATCGTAATATATTCCGGCTCGGCATGAATATGCGTGTAAAGCTTTGACAATGTGCTGGCCAGCTGCATATCCAGCGTGGACAATTTGCTGATATTGCCGTCAAAAACGGTGCGGTTCAGCGCCGTATGTTTATGGATCAATCCGCTGGTCTGTTTCTGGTAATCAACCTCCTCACCCGAACGCTGTAATTCGGAGAGCAGATTTTGGTAGATCGTCAAGAACGCTTGCAACTTGTTTTTGTTTTCGGAAAGCTCCCCTTCCAGTGCTGCCGCCAGTACAAGAGTTTCACGGCGCAAAAGCGCCTCTTCCTTCTCCCGTGTTTCCCGGAATTCCGTTTCCTGCCTTTTCACCATATTCCGGAATCCCTGCCGCACGGCCAGACTGATCAGCGCCAGACCCAGCAGCGGCCCAAAGATCAAAGACATCGGAACAAGGCTGCTCATATACGGATCCAGCCAGTCCGGAATCAGCTTATAGCGGCTGTCCTCAAGAACAAACTCCCAAACGCCCGCGCGCCGTTGCCGGGCATTATGCTGTGCCTCTTCATAGTGAGAGGCAAAAGCCGAGCCGTAAGTCTGGTTACGGTCGACGATGGCAAAACCTTGTTGCAAAAGCGCCAGCGCCAAATCTTCGTTTGTATGCACGGAACAGCGCGCCGTTGGCATCTCTATATCCCATTTCTCGATCCGGCAGGAGACCGGTTCGCCGCCGATCGTTCTGTCGATAAACTCCATTGCACGCAGTTCCAGCGGCGTTTCGCGCGTCTGCGCTATTTTAATCCCCCACAGACGGATGGAAATACCCTCTGCGCGCAACGTAATCGGATCAAGAGCCACCATCGGCCTGACGATTCTTTCCGGCGCGCCCGCCGCCTGTCCGCCGCGTTGCTGGGCAAATCCTGCTCCGGAAAAAAACAGACAGAACAGGGCTGTAAAAACGGCCGCCGCAAGAATCGACATCGTTGTTTTTTTATTTTTCAGCATGATGGTGTCTGTCGCTCCGGTTGCAACGCATGGAATACAGACGGCGATGTACCGTCCGTTTCCCCATTACATAGCAAATAGGCTGGTTTGTCAATTTCTTGGAAAATGAATAAACGGCGTTACCCACATGCCCAGACCTTTCGGATCGCGCGTCTGGATATAGACGCGTCCCGGCCCCTGAAACGTACAGGCCAGGCCCTCGCCGGAGGTAAAAGACGAGACCCATCCCGATCCGCCTTTGCTGATATTGTATTTCATATCCGCATGCCAGGCGACCAGATGGCCGTTATCGACTTTCAGCGTTTCCCCTTCAGGGATATCCAGCGGAATAATAGATCCGTAACTGGATAAAAACACCGTGCCGCTGCCGCCGATGCCGATGATGAAAAACCCCTCGCCGCTGAACATTCCTTTCCCCAGCCCCTGCGCTTTGGTTGAAACCTGCACATCCCGCGTTCCGGCAAGAAATCCGCCTTTCTGCACTTTCCATTCCCGCGTGCCGTCCAGCTCCACCGCAATAATTCCTCCCGGCGCGGGGGTCGCCAGCATCGTCCAGCCTTCCTCTTTATCCGCTTCGATGGTCTGCAAAAAGAAGGATTCGCCGCTAAAGCGCCGCATAATGGATTTTGTCAACCCGCCTTCCATTTTCGCTTTCAGGGTCAATTGCGGAGAAATAGCCACCATCGCCCCCGATTCGGCTTTCAGCATTTCGCCGGGTTCCAGATAGCATTTTAAAATCGGGAATGTGTCCCCGCCCATCATTTCATGCCGCATTGTTCTGCTCCTGTTTCAGGTTAAAATTTTCAGTTTTCGTCATATCCGCCCGATGACGCATATTGGTCGCGCCATTCCTGCAGGGCGATATAGGCTTCGCTTTCCATCATACGGATGGACGGCATAATCCTCTGTTTTCTGTCCATAGCGATTTCCGCGGCAATCTCCTGATGCGGAAAACCGAATTCCTCCGCATCTTCGTGGGAGTTGGCGTAATAAATTTTTGAGACACCCGCCAGATACGCTGCAGAAAGACACATCGGGCAGGGTTCGGTGCTGCAATACATCTCGCAACCGCGCAGGCGGTGATACCCGCTGGCGGCGCAGGCTTTGCGAATGGCGTTGATTTCCGCATGGGCGGTCGGGTCGTTTTTTACCGTCACCTCGCTCCAGCCTTCGGCGATAATTTTCCCGTCCTTGACGATCACGGCGGCAAAAGGCGCGGCGCGCAATTCCCGCATTTTCTCGAAACTCAGATCCAGCGCCCGCTGCATAAATTTCTCGCGGTTATCCGGCATATTTTCCGGCGCGGCCTGTGCGGAGGGCGGCGCAGCCTCCTGTTGCGGCTGCGGCTGCGGCTGCGGTTGGGGCTGGGGCGCAGCAGCCGCCGGTTGCGCTTCCGGTTGAGGTTGAGGTTGAGGTTGAGGTTGAGGTTGGGGTTGGGGATTCGGTGAAATATCCTGCAAAAGATCGGCCAGCCTATCGGGCATAAAAGGTTTTTTGATAACACGCCGGGCGCCGCATATTTCATGAATATCGCCGTAAAGCGTATGATCTTCCGCAACGATAAAAACGGTGCGTTTGATAATATCGTGCTGCTGGCAGCTGTTCCATACGGAAAACGAACTGCTTTCGTCATCGGCGATATCGACAATCATTGCATGGCCGGACAGCGCATTGGCCGCCTCCACTGCCTCCGCCTCGGTAAAGCCGATATTCTTCTTGCGCAGCACGCCGCAGACCAGCTGTCGCAAAATCGTATCCTGACTGATGATGATAAAATGTTCCGCCATAATCGTCCCTCAAATAAAATATCTTAAACGCCGCGCCGCTTCATCATAAAATCAATATGCTGAGAAAGAGTTAACTGTCCCTCATCTCCAGTCTTGATAATTTTTCGCTGATTTGCAAGCAGCGATTTCTGTGCTAAACATATGCCTTTATTTCAAGATTTTTTAAAAGGGAAAATAATCATGATGCGTAAAACATTAGCCGCTTTCCTGTTTTTTGTTCTTTTTACCGTTGCGTCGGTCTCTGCGTCAGCGGCTTCGATTGACGCCTCCATCGATCAGAAATTCCAGCCTGTGTCCGAAAAAGTGCAAGCGGTCGTGTTTTATTCCGTCACCGTTTTCGAAGGCACGGATGCCGAAAGAAACGTACCGCTTATTCTCGGCTGGCTTGTCGTCGCCTCGATCTTTTTCACCTTTTATTTCGGTTTCGTCAATCTGCGCATGTTCGGCCATTCGATCGCGCTTTTGCGCGGCAAATACGATAAAGAGGAAGGCGGCGAAGGCCAGATCAACCGTTTTCAGGCGCTGGCGACAAGTCTGTCCGGCACGGTCGGGCTCGGCAATATCGCCGGTGTGGCCGTGGCGATTTCCGTCGGCGGGCCGGGGGCGATGCTGTGGATGATGATGATGGGCTTTTTCGGCATGTCCACCAAATTCACCGAATGTGCGCTGGCTGTAAAATTCCGCCATAAAAATCCTGACGGATCATTTTCCGGCGGGCCGATGTATTACATCACCGACGGTTTTGCGGAAAAAGGCAAAGACTGGGGAACGCTCGGCAAATGGATGGCGGCGTTTTTTGCCGTCTGCTGTATCGGCGGCGCAATGGGCGGCGGCAATATGTTTCAGGCCAACCAGTCCTTCCAGCAGTTTTTAAATATCACCGGCGGTGAAGAGAGTTTCTTTTACGGCAAAGGCTGGATCTACGGCACGGTTCTGGCGTTT